>JBHADS010000252.1:0-5126 GCA_041855185.1 Lautropia sp.
CCTCGACGTTGGAGACGATGTGGATGACGTGGGAATACTTCTCGATCGCCATCTGCTCGGTGACACGGACGCTGCCGATCCGGGCCAGCCGGCCGATGTCGTTGCGAGCCAGATCGATCAGCATCAGGTGCTCGGCACGCTCCTTCGGATCGGCCAGCAGATCGGCAGCGGCGGCCTCGTCGTCGGCCGGGGTCAGACCCCGCTTGCGGGTGCCGGCGATCGGGCGCAGCGTCACCTTCGGATGCTCGCCCTTTTCCTGCCGGACCAGGATCTCGGGAGAGGCGCCAGCCACATGGAAGTCCCCGAAATCGTAGTAGTACATATAGGGAGAGGGATTGATCGAACGCAGCGCCCGGTAGAGCGACAGCGGCGAATGGCTGTAGGGCTTGCGCAGCACCTGGCCGATCTGCACCTGCATCAGATCGCCGGCGACGATGTGCTCCTTGGCCTTGGCCACCGTCGCCAGATAGTCCTCGCGCGCAAAGGGGCGCTCGATGGGGGTGTGCACGACCTCGGCCCGCCCGCCGACCGGAAAGTCCTCGGGTGCGAGCGCCGCCTGACGCATCCGCTGTTGGAGCTGGCGCAGGCGTTCACGCGCACGCCCATAGGCTTCGGGCTCGCCCGGGTCGGCATAGACGATCAGATAGATCATACCGCTCAGATTGTCGATGATGGCCAGCTCATCCACCACCAGCAGCAGCAGATCGGGCACGCCGATCGGGTCGGGCTTGGGCGTGTTGCCGACCTTCGGCTCGATGAAGTGCACCACGTCATAGCCGAAGTAGCCGGCCAGCCCACCGCAGAAACGCGGCAGGCCGGGGCGCAGATGCACGCGGTAGCGCTTCTGGAACTGCTGCACGAATGCCAGCGGATCGCCCTCGGTGCTTTCGATCACCCGGCCGTCGCGTACCACTTCAATCCGGCTGCCGTGGGCCCGCAACAGGGTGCGCGCCGGCAGGCCGATGAAGGAGTAGCGGCCGAAGCGCTCGCCCCCGACCACCGACTCCAGCAGGAAGGAGTTGCGCCGCTGGCTCGGCTCGGTCAGTTTCAGATAGAGGCCCAGCGGGCTGTCCAGATCGGCCAGCGCCTGGGTCAGCAGCGGGATGCGGTTGTAGCCCTGGGCAGCCAGCGCCTTGAATTCCAGTTCGGTCATATCACTAAAAGTCCTTGCCGCCCGGGCGATGCCCCGCGGTCAGTCGGGTTCGGTGTCGTCTGCGTCTCGGCGGCTGCGTGTTCAGGCCGCCTGAGGTCTGGCCTGCTGCAACCAGCCAGCCAACTGTTCGATATCGGTCGCCAGCGCATCGGCATCCACCGATGACAGCGCCTTGCCCTCGTTGTAGCCATAGGGCAGCATGATGATCGGCATCGACGCGGCCCGGGCCGCCTCGGCATCGTTGAGTGAATCGCCGACCATCAGCACGTCGACCGGTGGCAGTCCCCATCGTCGGCAGGCTTCCAGCAGTTGGCCAGGATGCGGCTTGCGCACCGGCAGCGAATCGCCGCCGATCAGAAAATCGAAATGGTCCAACAGCCCGAAACGGCCCAGCAGCGGTGCGATGTAGGTTTCGGGCTTGTTGGTGACGCAGGCCATCGGCAGGCCCAGCGCAGCAATCTGCCGCAGCCCCGCGGCAACCCCCGGATAGAGCTGCGCCGCCTGCCCGTTGACCTGGGCATAGTTGCGATGGAAGTGCTCGCGCGCATGGGCGAATTCGGGGCTGTCCTGCGCAGCCGGACGGCCGCCCGCCGCCAGCATCCGCTCGATCAGGCGGTCGGCCCCCTTGCCGACGAAGGTGGCGACCTGCTCCAGCGGAATCGTCGGCAGGCCGAGGTCCCGCATCATCCCGTTGGCGCCGGCAGCCAGATCCGGAATGGTGTCGAGCAGCGTGCCATCGAGGTCGAAGCACACGGCGCGCACCCGTGCGAGACGGGCTGCCAGGTCGGCGGCGAGCGGAGAAACCGCGGACGACGAAGAAAGGGATGATACGTTCATACGTGCAGCTGTCTGTACCAAGAAAAGGTGGGGCCGGCCGCTGACGACCGGCAACGGTGCCCGGGCATCGCGGCGTGCGCGGTGCGACGAAGGCCGCTTTCAGCCCTGCCCCACGGCCGCCAGCGCCTGACGCAGACGACCGATCACGCCATGGTAGCCACCATCGGGGTCCGGTGCACCAAAAACGGCCGATCCCGCCACAAAGGTATCGGCTCCGGCCGCGGCGATTTCGGCAATGTTGTCGACCTTGACGCCCCCATCGACTTCCAGCCAGATGTCACGGCCGGTACGGGCCTTCGCTTCGTCGATGCGACGGCGGGCCTCCTGCAGCTTGGGTAACACGCCAGGGATGAAACGCTGACCGCCGAAGCCCGGATTGACCGACATCAGCAGCACGATGTCGAGCTGATCCAAGGTGTGATCGAGCCAGTGCAGCGGGGTGGCGGGATTGAACACCAGCCCGGCCTTGCAGCCCCGATCGCGGATCAGCTGCAGGGTGCGATCGACGTGCTGGCTCGCCTCGGGGTGGAAGGTGATCAGGTCGGCGCCGGCATCGGCGAAGGCCATCGCCATCGCATCGACCGGCTGCACCATCAGATGCACATCGATCGGCATCCTGATATGGGGCCGCAGCGCCTGACAGACCAGTGGGCCGACCGTCAGGTTCGGCACATAATGGTTGTCCATCACATCGAAATGCAGCAGATCGGCGCCCGCCGCCTCGATGGCCTGCACCTCTTCCTTCAGACGACCAAAGTCGGCCGACAACATGCTGGGAGCAATCCGATACGCCATGATGTAAACCCTCTCCTAGCCTGAAACTGGCTGTTGAATAGAATCCGATTGTATTCACGCTCGCAAACAACAGATCAAGAAGAGGCTCCCCATGACGCAAGACCCCCGATACGCCGTTGATATCACCGTCGAAAGCCGCTATCTTGCCGAGCGCTCGGAACCGGCCGAGCAGATCTACGCCTTCGCCTATACCATCACGATCACCAATCGCGGCACCGTGCCGACCCAGCTGATCAGCCGCCACTGGATCATCCAGGACGATCACGGCACCTGCCGGGAAGTCAAGGGTCTGGGCGTCGTCGGCCGTCAGCCCCTGCTGCAACCCGGCGAGAGTTTCCAGTACACCAGCGGCAGCCAGCTGCCCACGCCAGGTGGCACAATGCAGGGAAGCTACTTCTTCGTCACCGAAGACGGCCAACGCTTCGATGCCGAGATTCCCAGCTTTCCCCTGAACATGGTGCGCACCCTGCACTAGAGCGTGTTATGAACTTATTCGTTTCCGCGCTGGTCCCAAAACCGTGTGCTGGCAAGGCGCCACGCGCCGTCAAGGCTGGCTGCCTTGTCAAGCGTGGCAACACAGTCCAGCGCGCGGTTTTGGGACCAGCCCGCCGGGAAAGCCCCGGACTGCGTGCCCTGCTGCTGGCCGGCACGATCACGCTGGCCGCCTGCCAGAGCACGCCCGAGATCAAGCCCCCCGCCCCCCCGCAGCCGATTGCAGTCGAGCGCCTGCCCGGCATCGGCGACGATGATCTGAACGGCCTGCAGCATGCGATCGGCCGTCAGTGCCAGCTTGCCCGGCCTCCGGCGCGCTGGCCCCAACTGTGTGCGGAGTTTGCGCAGATCTCGGACCCTGCCGCATTGCGCCAGTGGCTGAACCGACGCTTCGAGGCCAAAGAGCTGCTGAACGACAAGCTGCCGGAGGGGTTGCTGACCGGCTACTACGAGCCGCTGCTGACCGGCAGCCGCGAACGTGAGAACCCAGGTCAGGTGCCACTGCGAGCGCTTCCCCCCGATTTGCTGACCATCGACCTCAGCTCGGTGGTGCCGCAACTGAAAGGTTTGCGCCTGCGCGGCCGCCTCGACGGGCAGCGCGTGATTCCCTACGCCAACCGGCGCCAGATCGAGGAGCATGAGCGTCGTCACGGCATCGGCGGGCAACCCGTGATTGCCTGGGCCGACGACCCCGTGGACGCCTTCTTTCTGGAAATCCAGGGCTCGGGGCGCCTGCAACTGCGTGATGGCAGCCTGATCCGCATCGGCTATGCCGATCAGAACGGCCACCCCTATCAGGCGATCGGCAATACGCTGGTCAAGCGCGGTGCGCTGAAGCGCGAGGAAGTCACGGCCCCGGCTATTCAGGCTTGGCTGCGTGAGAACCCGGCTGAAGGTCGCAAAGTGATGCAGACCAACCCCGGGGTGGTGTTCTTCCGCGAACTGCCGACCGACCCTGCCGATCCGATGGCCGGGCCGGTGGGCGCACTCGGGGTGCCACTGACGCCGGAGCGCTCACTGGCGGTGGACCGCAGCCAGATTCCGCTGGGCTCACCGGTATTCATCCAGACGGTGCATCCGATCAGCCAGCAGCCGATCAGCCGGATGATGGTGGCCCAGGACACCGGCGGTGCCATCCGTGGCGCCCGGCGAGCCGACTATTTCTGGGGATTCGGCAATACGGCCGGGGTGGCGGCCGGTCTGATGAAAGCCCCGGTCCGCATGTGGTTGCTGGTGCCCCGGTTCTGAGGGCTCAACGCTGCTGCTCGGCCAGCATCTGCTCCAGACGCTCGGCCGGGATCGCGCCCGGCACCCGCTTGCCGTCCGGGAAGAAGAGCGTCGGCGTTCCCGTCACCTGCAGCCGGCGGCCCAGCTCGACGAACTCGTCCACCTCCTTGGTGTCACAGCTGCCGTCGTTCTCGGGCACCTTGCCGGAGGTCATCATCTCACCCCAGGCCGCTGCACGGTCCTTCGCGCACCAGGCCTGGCGCGATTTGGTGAAGGAGGACTGCGACAGGATCGGGTAGGGGAAGGTGTAGAGCGTCAGATTGTCGATACCGGCCAGCGTGGTTCGCATCCGGCGGCAATAGGTGCAGTTCGGATCCTCGAAGATCGCCAGCACCCGCTCGCCCTTGCCATAGACCTGCTTGATCGCCTTGTCCAGCGGCAGATCCTTCCTGAAATCGACCTTCATCAGCTCGTCCTGGCGCTCCTGCGTCAGATTGCGCTTGCTCTTCAGGTCGAGCAGATTGGCCTCGACGAAGGCGAACTCGCCCTTGGCATCGACATAGAGCAGATGCTGCGCAACCCGCACCTCGTAGAGCCCCGGGATCGGAGCCGGCCGGATCTC
>JBHADS010000253.1:0-5307 GCA_041855185.1 Lautropia sp.
CCCTTCGGACACGGCTTTTTTCTTCCTGCGCGGCTTTCTGGGTTTGGGCATCGGCAGCACCAGCGCCGTCGCCTCCAGCAGCGCAGCCAGCTCCATCGGCTGGTCCAGCAACTCATCGGCCACCAGATACAGCTTGGAGCCGGGAAAGATCTCCCCCTTCGGCAGACGCTGCACCCACGTCCCCGCCGCCGGCGTGATCTTCACGAACAGACTGTTGTCGCCGGCAAAGCCTACCACCTTGCCATCCAGATAGAGCGCATACTCACCGAACATCCGCCGATACGTCAGACGCGGAAACAACCCCGCCTGATCCAGCACGAAATCCACGAAATCCTGACGGGTTGCCATACCTTGTCCTCCCCGAGCGCTGGCGTGCGCAGACTCGACATCCGGAATCATTGCACACCCATCATCACCGTCCACGGCCTGGGCAATGCGCTGAGCCCTCACGGCGACTGAAACCCGGCCGCGCCCCGCCCCCGAGCGACCGCAACGCTCGTTCGCACAGCCCGCCCCTGTCGCTCAGCGGCTCCTCACCGCCCCCGTCGACTGCCGCGCCACGAACTCCGCCGCCATCACCTGCTTGAGCGGCGCACGGGCGCGTCCATTCAGCCGATCGACCAGCAATCGCGCCGCCTTGATGCCCTGCTGCATCGGGTCCTGGTGGATGGTCGAGAGCGCGGGATGCATGTAGGCCGCAAAAGCCAGATCATCGAAGCCGACCACCGACAGATGCCGGGGCACCTCGTAACCCAGCGCAGCGGCACCACCGATGGCACCGAGTGCGATCGTGTCGTTGCCCGCAAACACCGCTGTCAGACCGGGTTCTCTGGCCAGCAAGCTGCGCATCGCCGCATGGCCGCTCTCCGCGCTGAAGTCCGCATACTCGATGGCCTCGGCCGGCAGACGCAGCCGGTGTCGTCGCAAGCTGCGGATCAATTTCTCGGTCCGCTTGTCGGAAGCCGGAAAACCCGTGCCCGAAAACGGAATGCAGCCGATCCGATGATGCCCCAGAGCGACCAGATGATCGACGGCCTCATCCAGCGCATCATCGATATGCGCGGAGACGGACACCTCCTTGCGGGAGCCGATCGAACCGATCAGCACGATCGGGAAATTGCTCTCGACGATCTCGCGCAACTCTTTGGAACCAGGATCGGGACCGAGCACGATCAGTCCATCGATGCGCCGGGTCTCGACCAGCGCACCGTAACGTTCGTCCCCATTTTCCGTATCGAAGCTTTCCAGCAGTACGTGATAGCCCTCGCGCCGCAGCACGCTGCCGATTCCCATGAACAGCGGCGGCACATAGGCATCGACACTCAGCGAGCGTGAGCGCGTCACCAGCAGGCCCACCGTTCTCGTGGCGCCCTGCCGAAGCATCAGCGCCGCCGAGTTCGGACGGTAGCCCAGCGTCCGCGCAGCCTCCTGCACCTTGCGGCGGGTTTCCTCGCTGAGCCGGACGGCATTCGAGCCGTTCAGCACATGCGAAACCGTCGAACGCGCCACCCCGGCCAGGCGGGCCACGTCATGACTGGTCACTGCTTTTGTCTTCATATCGATCACATACGTGAAAACACGTGTCAGCCAGACGGGTATTCCTCAAAAAAAATCTGACGCGCACACAATAACACGTGTTAGCTCATCGAATTCCAGATGTGGCAACACCGAATGAGGATGGAGGAGATCCATGACTTCGGACACACAAGCAATCAAGCCCCAGGCGCCCACGAAGAGATCCGGCAAAAGATCGGCCCTGCGGAGCAAGGAGGCGCGGACCGGGTACTTGTTCATTCTACCCGCCGCGCTGGGCCTGGCCCTGTTCTACATCTGGCCGACGCTGCGTGCTGCCCAGATCAGTCTGACCAACTGGAACCTGATCCGCACCCCGAAATGGGTGGCCTTCGACAATTACGCCCGTCTGTGGGCCGATGGTCAGTTCTGGGACTCGATGCTGGTCACACTGGCCTATGTGATCTACAACATCCCCGTGCAGACCGCCCTCGGCCTGCTGATCGCGGTGCTCGCCGACCGATTGGCCAAATCCGTGGCACTGCGCGCCGTCATCATCGCCCCCTACCTGATCTCGAACGTGGTGGCCGGTCTCGTCTGGCTGCTGATGCTCGATCCGCTGCTGGGCATCACCAATGCCTTCCTGAATGCCATCGGTGCCGGACCGCAGGCATTCCTCAGTTCGCCCGACCAGGCGCTGATCTCGGTTGCCGGCATCTCGATCTGGCGCCATGTGGGCTTCACCGCCCTGCTGTTCTATGCGGGTCTGCAATCCATTCCCCGTTCGCTCTACGAAGCCGCCCGTCTCGACGGTGCCTCGGAGTGGGACATGTTCCGCCTGATCACGCTGCCGCTGCTGCGCCCCGTGCTCGTCTTCGTGCTCGTCACCAGCGTGGTCGGCTCCTTCCAGGTCTTCGACGTGATCGCCGTGACGACTCAGGGCGGCCCCTCGGGCAGCACCCGCGCCGTGCTCTGGTACATCTACGAGAACGCCTTCAAATTCAGCCGCATGGGCTATGCCTCGGCCATGTCGATGGTGCTGTTCCTCATCCTGATTGCCGTCACCTTCCTGCAGATGCGTCTGCTGCGTGCCGACCAATCGGATCTGAGCTGATCGGGAGCCTGCCATGTTCAAGTCGCTCACCCCCCAGAAAGCCTTCGGCTACACGGTACTCGCCATCTTCTGCTTCCTGTCGCTGCTGCCGATATGGATGGCCTTCAAGACCGCACTGACCCTGCCCACTGATGTCTTTTCCTCGGCCAACAGCCTCGGTTTCGACAGCTTCACCTTCGGCAATTTCCTGCGCGTCCTCGGCCTGCCCACCGACGTGAAGCCCCCGGGCGCCACCGGGCAGCCGATCGATTTTCTGCTCGCCATCCGCAACAGCGTCATCTACACCGCCCTGCTGGTATCCGGACAGCTGTTCTTCTCGTCGCTGGCCGCCTACGCCTTTGCGCGGCTGCGTTTCCCGGGACGGGAGGCGATCTTCTACGCCTTTATCGCCTCGACGATGATTCCCTCGATCGTGCTGTTCATTCCGAACTTCGTGCTGATCCGCCAGCTCGGCCTGCTCAACACCTTCGCCGGCATGGTCGCCCCCAGCATTCTGATGCTGCCCTTCGCCGTCTTCTTTCTGCGGCAGTTCTTCCTGTCGACGCCGAAGGAGCTGGAAGAAGCGGCGCGGCTCGACGGCCTGAACTGGTTCCAGATTTTCTGGCACATCGCGTTGCCGTTGCAGCGCGGCCCCCTGGCCACGCTCGCCATCCTGCTGTCGATCCAGGCATGGAACGATTTCTTCTGGCCCTTCCTGGTCGGGCAGAAGAAGAACGTGCAGGTGATGGCCGTCGCGCTGGCCAACTACCAGAGCCAGACCGGTCAGGGGCAACCCGACTGGACCGGCCTGATGGCCGCAGTGATGCTCTCCATCATTCCCGTCCTGTTCCTGCTGGTGTTCTTCGGTCGACGCATCGTCGAATCCCTGCAGACAAGCGGCATGAAATGAACGCCCCTCTACCCATTCAACGCCATGAAATTGGCCCATTGCCTTACTGGAGACACCCGATGAGAACCCTGAGCACCACCCTGCTGTCCAGCGTCCTGCTGATGCCCGCCTTCGCCCAGGCCGAGCAGACCACCATCAACTACTGGATGTGGGATGCCCCGCAATTGCCGGTCTACCAGAAATGCGCAGCCGCCTTCCAGAAGGCCAACCCGGACATCAAGGTGAACATCACGCAGTCTGCCTGGGATCAATACTGGACCTCCCTGCAGACCGCGCTGATCTCGGGGGACGCGCCGGATGTTTTCGTCAACCACGTCACCCGCCTGCCGGAGATGTCCGCCAACGAGATCATCACCGACCTGAAACCGCTGATCGAGCAGGACAAGTACGACATCGATGGCTACCAGAAAGGCTTGCTGGACAGCTGGGTGAAGGACGAGGCCATCTACGGACTGCCGAAGGACTGGGCCACGGTCGCGGTCGCCTACGACACCGAACAGCTCAAGGCCGCCGGCCTGAAGCCCGAGGACATGGCCAAGCTCACCTGGAACCCGAAGGACGGCGGCAGCTTCGGCAAGGTCATCGAACGACTGACCATCGATGCCAAGGGCAAGCGCGGCGACGAAGCCGGCTTCGATGGCAACGACATCAAGACCTTCGGCTTCGTCACCAACAACCTGAGCGCACATGGAGAAACCGAATGGAGCTATCTGGCGGCCGCTACCGGCTGGAAGTTCATCGACAAGCCCTGGGCCACGGCCTATCACTATGACGACCCGCGCCTGATCGCCACGCTGGACTGGCTGCGCACGCTGTCCCGCGTCAAGCATCACATGCCCACCGCCGAACAATCCGGGCGACTCGGCGCCGAAACCCTGATGTTCTCCGGCAAAGGCGCCATGACCGTCACCGGCTCCTGGCTGATCGGTCTCTACCACAGCAGCAAACCCTCGGTCGCCTACGCGCCCGTGCCCATCGGGCCGGAGGGTCGCAAAGCCATGTTCAATGGTCTGGCCGATTCGATCTGGACCGGCACCGAGAACCCCGAAGCGGCCTGGAAATGGGTGAAATTCCTGGGCTCCGACGCCTGCCAGTCGATCGTCGCCGAGTCCGCCGTGGTATTTCCTGCCCGGGCCAATCAGCTTCAGACCACCATCGAGGCATACAGGAAGAAAGGCATCGACGTGAGCGCCTTCACCGATATCGCCAAGCCGGAAAGCACCTTCCCGTTCCCGATCACCGACCACGGCAATGAAATCTCCGCCATCGTCAAGGCCGCGCTCGACCGCGTGATGCTGGGCGACGGAGAAACGGCCGATCTGATGAAGCAGGCCAATCAGGAAATCAACGATCTGTTCTGATTGCAGCCCGAGCAACGGCACAGCGCATCAACCAGGCCGCAGCTTGCGGGTGGCGGCCTGGATGCACGGCGAACGGGCACGAAGCAAAGCGCCGGCCATCACGGAACGGATACTGAGGAACAGGCCGCCGGAAACAGCACCGGGCGGCCTCATTCCAGTGAGGAATTGAACATGTCAGGTCTCGAACTGAAGAACGTGCGCAAGAGCTACGGCAACACGCACATCATCCACGGCGTCGATCTGCGTATCGAGCCAGGCGAATTCTGTGTTTTCGTCGGCCCCTCGGGCTGCGGCAAATCGACACTGCTGAGGATGATCGCCGGCCTGGAAGACATCACCGAAGGCAGCCTGTCCATCGGCGGCCAGCCGATGAATGATGTCGACCCGGCACAGCGCGGCGTGGCGATGGTATTTCAGAGCTATGCGCTCTA
>JBHADS010000254.1:0-9534 GCA_041855185.1 Lautropia sp.
CCCAGACCCCAGACCCGAAACCCCAGACCCGAGACATCAGACATCAGACACCTGGCACCCGACACCCTTCCCCAACCGTTTACAACCGTCGGCCCGTGGAGTGTTCCGTGCCTTCAGATCCGGGCCTTCAAACCATCCTGAGCATTCACAATCTGAACGATGAAGAACAACAGACAACCGCTGCGTGTGGGGGTTGGCGGCCCCGTCGGTTCCGGCAAGACCGCTCTGCTGGAAGCCCTGTGCAAAGCCATGCGCGATGATTACGAGCTGGCGGTCGTCACCAACGACATCTATACCCGTGAGGATCAGCGCATCCTCACCGAAGCCGGGGCGCTCGCGCCCGAGCGCATCTTCGGCGTCGAAACCGGCGGCTGCCCGCACACCGCCATCCGGGAGGATGCCTCGATGAATCTGGCGGCCGTCGAAGAACTGAGTCGTCGTTTCGGCAACCTCGATCTGGTGTTCATCGAGAGCGGCGGCGACAACCTGAGTGCCACGTTCAGCCCCGAGCTGGCCGATCTGACCGTCTATGTGATCGACGTGGCCGAAGGCGAAAAAATCCCTCGCAAGGGTGGCCCCGGCATCACCCGCTCCGATTTTCTGGTCATCAACAAGATCGACCTGGCCCCGTATGTGGGCGCCAGCCTGGAGGTGATGCAGCGCGATACCGAACGCATGCGCCCCGAGCGCCCCTGGGCCTTCACCAACCTGAAGACCGGTGAGGGCTTGCAGACGCTGATCGATTTCCTGATCGACAAGGGCATGTTGCCGCCGCGACCGAAGGCCGGAGCGGCCCGCTGAAGCCGGGCACGGCCTGTGGGGAGGGGGCGGGCGCCGTCCGTGGCCGCAATCAAGTGGCGGACACGTTCCAGTGTCAATCTATCCAACTGGATCGGTCACGGGGAAGCTGGCCGTCCGGATCATTGACGACGATGGCGTTGCCACCCTGCAGCCGATCATTGAAGACGACGATGTTGGTTCCGTCAGGGTGCGTTTGGCTGGGAAAAATGATGCCCGAATGGCCCTGCTCAAGAACCATGTCGGCGAGCACCCAAGTGATGGGATCGACGCCGTGCTCGAATTTCGACAGGCGCCAGTCATCCTGCCAGTCAAGCCAGCGTGGGTCCCAAGGGGTGCCTTGGTGAAGCTGCCGAAGGTCGACCAGATCGTGCAGCGTGACCGTGTAGGAGCAGAGGGTACAGGGAGGCAGAAATGGTGATGTCTGTCGATACTCGCTCAGTGCCGTTTCTGCGTCCAGAGAGAGGTAGAGCGCGGGGACGCCGGGCCTGTTGAATCGTCCCCCTTGCAGGGCGGCGCCTTTTCCGCTGAGCGGTCTGCTGGCCCATTGTGGCGTATGGGCGCGGTAGAGCGTCGTGCCGGCGGGCAGATCGACCAGGATCATCCTACGAATCCGCTGCCAATCGATTCAAGATAGTCGATGGCATCTGCTGTGCGTCCCTCCTGAACCAGTTGCATCAGCGTCTTGTGGCGGAACGCAGCAATGGGCTCGTTCTTGATCAGGAATATTGCGCGCTGAGGATCGGGCTGGATGACGGAGGCTGCCGACAGCAGGCGCATCAGATCACGAAGCACCGACTGGAGGCGGGGCGATTCTGGATGGCTGCGCAAGGTATTGCGATGCACGCCCGCCAGTTCGGCCAAATGGTGCTGCTGCAGGTCGAGCAGGCGAGCAATGCCGGGCACCGAGAACCGGGACGTACCGGGTTCCCGCGTGGATTCGAGAACTTCTGCAAAACTGGGGCTCATGACATGCCTCCAAGGATTGAGCACATTATTTGCACAGTATTTGCATATTTGTCAAGGAGCATCTGCCGACGCGGCCGCAGCGGCTGAGGGGGCGTGAGGGCGGGGGAGAGGCGGTCATCCGGGCGTGGCCGGGATAGAATCCACCCCCATGACCACACAGCAAGAAGAAGTCCGCCGCCGCCGGACTTTCGCCATCATTTCCCACCCCGACGCGGGCAAGACGACGCTGACCGAGAAGCTGCTGCTGTACGCAGGGGCCATTCAGATCGCCGGCAGCGTCAAGGCCCGCAAGGCGTCGCGGCACGCCACCTCCGACTGGATGGAGATCGAGAAGCAGCGCGGCATCTCGGTCGCCAGCTCGGTGATGCAGATGGAATACCGCGACTGCGTCATCAACCTGCTGGATACGCCGGGGCACAAGGATTTTTCGGAAGACACCTACCGGGTGCTGACCGCCGTGGACGCAGCGCTGATGGTGATCGATGCGGCCAACGGGGTCGAGCCGCAGACGCTGCGTCTGCTGGAAGTGTGCCGGGCCCGCAATACGCCGATCATCACCTTCATCAACAAGATGGACCGCGAAGTGCGCGAGCCGCTGGAGATTCTCGACGAGATCGAGACGACGCTGGCGATGCCGACGGCGCCCTTCACCTGGCCGGTGGGCATGGGCAAGCGCTTCGGCGGGGTCATCGATCTGAAGAAGGCGCAGATGCGGGTGTTCCGCGCCGGGCAGGAGCGGGCTGATCACGAGGACGAGATCCTGGCCGGCCTGGACAATGCGGAGGCGCGCAGCCGTTTCGGCACCGATTACGAGCAGGCGCAGGGGGAGATCGAGCTGGTCAGCGGGGCTTCCGAGCCTTTCGACCGCGAGGCTTTCCTGGCCGGCAAGCAGACGCCGGTGTTCTTCGGCTCGGCCATCAACAATTTCGGGGTGCGTGAGGTGCTGGATGCGCTGGTCGATCTGGCGCCGCCGCCGGGGCCGCGTCCTGCCATTCAGCGGCAGGTGGAGCCGGACGAACCCAAGTTCACCGGCGTGGTGTTCAAGATCCAGGCCAACATGGACCCGGCGCACCGCGACCGGATCGCCTTCCTGCGCGTGTCCTCCGGCCGCTTCGAGCGGGGCATGAAGCTGAAGGTGTCGCGCAGTGGCAAGGAGTTCCGCACCACCAACGTGATGTCCTTTCTGTCGCAGCGCCGCGAGCTGGTCGAGGATGCCTATCCGGGCGACATCATCGGTCTGCCCAATCACGGTGTGCTGCAATTGGGCGATACGCTGACCGAAGGCGAGACGCTGCAATTCACCGGGCTGCCATTCTTCGCCCCCGAACTGTTTCAGGTCGTCGAGCTGGCCGATCCGCTGAAAAGCAAGCAGTTGCGGACCGGGCTGACACAGCTTGGCGAGGAAGGGGCGATCCAGGTCTTCCGTCCACATCTGGGTGGCTCGCTGCTGCTGGGCGCCATCGGTCAGTTGCAGTTCGAGGTGGTGATTCACCGGCTCAAGACCGAGTACGGCGTCGAGGCGCGGCTGATGCCGGCACGCTATCAGATGGCGCGCTGGGTCACATCCGATGACGCGGCCGAACTGAAGAAATTCATCGACACCAACGCGGCCCGCATCGCCTGGGACTCGGTCGAGGCGCCGACCTTCATGGTGACGTATCGCAGCGATCTGACGGTGGCCGAGGAGCGCTGGCCGAAGATCCGTTTCCACGCGATGCGCGAGCACGCCGGGCTGGTGTTCCAGTCGGCTTGAGGCCGAAGCCGTCGTCTCGCCGGCCGGCAGCGCCAGCGGGGATGGGGCCTGTCGGATATGGGAGTCCCGGCCGGCAGCGCCTGCGGCGGGATGCGGTACATGCCGCATCCGCTCCCCGCACCACCGTCCTCATCTCCCATCTCTCATGCCTCACGCCGGATGCGGGACAGGGCCGAATCCGGCCGTGATGGATGAAGGTTGGGATGAAGGCTGATCCGCCAGCCGGGGAGGCGCAGCGGGGCATTGCAGGCGGTGCCGTTGCTGCCGGGCACCGCTGCGCCCTTTGATCCTGCAGCCCCGTCCGGGCGTCCGGTCTGCCGTCGCGGGCCAAGGAGGCGCTTGCATACTGCGCCCTTCTTTTTCTGAAGGGTTCTCATGGCCTCTCCTCTCTTCATCGATCCTGTCGTCTCTGCCCTGCGTCAGACGCCCCGCTGGCAGCTCAGCCAATTGCAACCGCGACATGTTCGGCGGGATGTTGGCAAGGACGAGGAGGACGAGAAAGCCGGCTGGTGGCAGGGTGACGAGGCCGCTGATGGCATGGGGGCCGGCGGCGCGCAGGATGCGTCTGTATCCACCTCCACATCCCCCGCGCAGCCGGTCGAGCCGTCGGGCGCTGGCGGTGCTTTCGGCGGCGCAGCTCAAGGGGCTTCGCAGCCGGCATCGGCGGCAGGCGCGGCACCGGCGGCGGACGCGGCTTCCGCAGCCACGGCGGGGGCTGGCGCGCATACGGCGGACAGCGCCTTCCGGACGGCGGCGGTGCTGGGGACGTTGACGGCTTTTGGTGCGGCCTCCATCGAGGCGGTCGGCCGGGGTTCGGGGTCTGCACAAAGCGCTGCCGCGTCGCAGACGGCTTCGGGCTCGGCGGATGGGCAACAGGACAGTCTGGCTGCGGCCGGAAATACGGATGAAGAAACGGCTGCAGGTGGGGACGGTGCGGGTTCGAGTTCGGGTTCGGGTGCGACGGGTACGGAGACCGGGGGCGCTGCTGGCGAGAACAATGAGGCGCCCGTGGCGCCCAACACCTCCAGCTCTCCCGCGCCGGTCTACCCCGAAAGCGCGCAGCAAAGCGTGGCGGTCGATCGCAATCTCGATCTGAGTTTCAGCAGGAGTCTGTTCACCGGCAGCGATGCCAGCAAGGCTCCGGCCGCAATCCGGATCGAGGGGATCAGCGAAAACGATGACACCCAGCAGCAGGCATCGGCGCTGAGTCTGCTCAAGGACGGAAAGCCGGTGGCGCTGGCGGATGGCGATATCGTCATGGCCGAGGATTTCGACAAGCTGCAGTGGGACACGACGCAGAACAGCGGTGGCAGTTTCTCGTTCACCGTGATCGGCACCGACAATCTGCCGATTTTGCAGGCCGGTGAGCAGACGGTTCTGATCGATGAGAGCAGCAAGGTGAAGTTCCCTGTAGCCTTCTTTGAGGCTCTGTCGGATGCCTTTCTGGGCGATGGGACGATGGTTCCCTTCGTGGCGATCGTCGGTATCGATGAAACGGAAAGCAATACGAGGCCGAATGATGTGCTGTATCGAGCCAGTGACGACAGCTATCTGAAGGCGGGCGACATCATTGCTGCGGCCGACTACGACAATCTCTATTGGGACTACAGCTCCAACAACGGCGGCACACTGCACGTCAATCCGCTGAATGAGAACCAGGTTCCCTATTCGCCGGGTTATTCGACGGACGTGGCGATGCCGGCGATCAAGAGCCTGGGACTTGGCGCGGTCACGAACTTCGTCGTGCCGCCTGCCGGCGGCATCGGTCTGCTGATCGATGGACCTGACAGTTGGAGCTTGGTCTGATGGTGGGCCGGGGCGGGGTGGTGTGCAAGCGCACCGTCCCGCACCCTGCTGAACGTGGGTGATGCTTCGGCTGGATGAGAGGTGCCGATCGTGAACGTGCCCGGCCGGGTGGCCGGTGGCGTCCGGGCGGCAAGCCCGTGCCGATCCTGCGCCATTGCCGAGCCGCGGGCGTCAGCATGCTACGCTCCCTTCTTTGGCGTCCGCTGACTGTCGCTGGCCCATCGGGCCGTGGATGGCCGCGCTCCGGGATTCCGGGGCGCAGGAACGGGACGCCCGATCGCCAACGACAGGGAGCAGGGCATGAAAGACACACACGGGATGGATGATCAGGCGCAGGGGCCGGGCAGCATCGACCGGGGGCGGCGTCGCCTGCTGGTGGGGCCGGGCGCCGCCGTGGCAACGGCGGGTTTCTTCGGGGTGGACCCGATGCGCGAGGCCCGCGCCGGCGCGGCAGAGTCCGGTCCGCTCGATTACCGCCGGGTGATTCCGGCGCGTGGCTACGCCTTTCATGATTATGGCGGCACGCTGAAGCCGTTGGCCTTCCGGCGTCGGGCACTCGGTCCGAAGGATGTGGCGATCGAGATCCATTTCTGCGGGATCTGCCATACCGACATCCATACGGCGCTCGGACACTGGGGCGAGCAGCGAATGCCGCAGGTGCCGGGGCACGAGACGACTGGGGTGGTGGCTTCCGTTGGTGATTCGGTCACGAAGTTTCGTGTTGGCGACCGCGTCGGGGTCGGTGTGATGGTGGATTCCTGCGGGCATTGCGAGGACTGCCGGACCGGCTTCGAGCAGTATTGCGTGGTGGATGGGGGCGTGGTCTTCACCTACGGCGCAAGCACCTCCGAGCAACGGGACCCGGGTGGCTTCACCCAGGGCGGTTATGCGAACCGTATCGTCGTGAAGGAGAACTTCGTGGCGAAGGTGCCGGACGGGCTGGCGATGGAGGCCGCTGCGCCGATGATGTGTGCGGCCGTGACGATGTACTCGCCGCTGCGTCACTGGCGGGTGGGCAAGGGCAGCCGGGTCGGTATCGTCGGTCTGGGCGGGCTCGGGCATCTGGGGGTGCAGATCGCCCGGGCGATGGGCGCCGAGGTGACGGTGTTCACCACGTCGGCCGACAAGGTCGAGGATGCCCGGCGCTTCGGTGCGCGCGAGGTGATCGTCAATTACGAGCCTGCCCGCATGGCGGCGCTGGTGCGTCATTTCGATTTCATCCTGGCCACGCCACCCTATCGCTTCGAGATGGACCCGCTGATGCCGACGCTGAAACGGGATGCGACGCTGTGTCTGGTCGGTGCCGGCAAAGCGGACGAGCCGAATCAGCTCTCGCCGTTCTCGACGCCGCTGGGGCGGAACTCCTTCGCCGGCTCACTGATCGGGTCGACGGCCGAGGCGCAGGAGGTGCTGGAGTTCTGTGCGAAGCACGGCATCCGTGCCGAGATCGAGCTGATCAAGCCGGAAGCGATTTCGGCGGCCTGGCCGAAGGTGATCGACAAGTCGGTCCGCTATCGCTATGTGATCGATATGCGCGGTTTCGGCTGAGGCGGATGGCATTGTGATGCCACCGGTTGCGATCTTGTGACCATCTGACGGCCGGTGGCAGCCCTTCGTGGGTGGGGTATTTGGGGGGTGTCGATAGGCTTGTGCCCGGAGACCCGCGTGCAGAGCTGATCCTAGCACGTCGATGGGTATTGCTCGAACCTTTCGATAGTCTAGTTCGATCAATAAAATCAAATCAATCAATTTTGAAAATAATTCACTTGTCGCTACGCTTCGGATCAAACACATCCCATCCAACGAGGTTTCAGCGTATGAACGACAAGGCAAGCATGAGCGGCTGTCCGGTGCATGGCAGCAATACCGCAGACGGGCAAAGCCCGGTGGCCTGGTGGCCGAAGAATCTGAACCTGGACATCCTGAGCCAGCACGACACCAAGACCAATCCGCTGGGTGAGGACTTCGATTACGCCGAGGCGTTCAAGACGCTGGATCTGGAAGCCGTCAAGCGCGATCTGCGCGAGCTGATGGTGACGAGTCAGTCCTGGTGGCCGGCCGACTGGGGCAACTATGCGGGTCTGATGATCCGCATGGCCTGGCACTCGGCCGGCACCTATCGCGCTGCCGATGGCCGGGGTGGCGCCAATACCGGCAACCAGCGCTTTGCGCCGTTGAACAGCTGGCCGGACAATGCCAATCTGGACAAGGCACGTCGTCTGCTGTGGTCTATCAAGAAAAAGTACGGCAACAAATTGTCATGGGCCGATCTGATGATTCTGGCCGGCAACATGGCCTATGAATCGGTGGGGCTGAAGACCTTCGGTTTCGGTGGTGGTCGCGCCGATATCTGGCATCCCGAAAAGGACATCTACTGGGGTTCCGAGAAGGAGTGGCTGGCCAAGTCCGGCGGCGAGGGCAGCCGTTACTCCGGCGAGCGTGATCTGGAGAACCCGCTGGCTGCGGTGATGATGGGTCTGATCTACGTGAATCCGGAAGGCGTGGACGGCAATCCCGACCCGCTGCGGACCGCGAAGGACATGCGCGTCACCTTTGCGCGGATGGGGATGAATGACGAGGAAACCGTGGCACTGACCGCGGGTGGTCACACCGTGGGCAAGGCGCACGGCAATGGCGACGCCAGCAAGCTCGGTGCCGAGCCCGAAGGTGCCGGCGTCGAGGCGCAGGGGCTGGGCTGGATCAACCCCAAAGGCAAGGGCAATGCCGGCGATACCGTCAGCAGCGGCATCGAAGGTGCATGGACGACCTATCCGACCCGTTGGGACAATGGTTTCTTCCATCTGCTGTTCAAGTACGAATGGGCGCTGACGAAGAGCCCGGCCGGTGCGCATCAGTACGAGCCGATCGATTGCGCCGAGGAGGACAAGCCGGTCGACGCCCACGATCCGAGCGTGCGTCGCAATCCGATGATGACGGACGCCGACATGGCGCTGAAGGTCGATCCGGCCTATCGCAAGATCTCCGAGCGTTTCCGCGATGATCAGGAATACTTCAGCGAAGTCTTCGCCCGTGCCTGGTTCAAGCTGACGCACCGCGACATGGGGCCGAAGAGCCGTTATCTGGGCGCGGATGTGCCGGCCGAAGATCTGATCTGGCAGGACCCGATTCCGGCCGTCGATTACATCCTCAGCGACCGTGAGGTTGCCGAGCTGAAGGCGCAGATTCTGGCCAGCGGCCTGAGCGTGTCGGAACTGGTCGCCACCGCCTGGGACAGCGCCCGCACGTTCCGGGGCTCGGATTTCCGTGGTGGTGCCAACGGCGCCCGCATCCGTCTGGCGCCGCAGAAGGATTGGGTCGGCAACGAGCCGGCGCGGCTGCAGAAAGTGCTGAAGGTGCTGGAAGGCATTCAGGCCGCCAGTGCGAAGAAGGTCAGCATCGCCGATCTGATCGTGCTGGGTGGTTCGGCCGCCGTCGAGAAAGCCGCACGCGATGCCGGCGTCGATGTCTGCGTGCCCTTTGCACCGGGCCGCGGCGATGCCACGCAGGAGCAGACCGATGTCGAGTCCTTCGAGTTCCTGAAGCCGGTTCACGATGGCTTCCGCAACTGGCAGGAGGCGCACTATGCGCCGCAACCGGAGGAGCTGCTGCTCGACCGTGCCCAGTTGATGGGCCTGACCGCGCCGGAGATGACGGTGCTGGTCGGCGGGCTGCGGGTGCTGGGCGCCAACCACGGCGGCTCGAAGCATGGTGTGTTCACCAACCGGGTGGGCGTGCTGAGCAACGATTTCTTCGTGAACCTGACCGACATGGCCTACACCTGGAAGCCGACCGGCCGCAACAGCTACGACATCGTGGACCGCGCCAGCGGTGCGGTGAAGTGGACGGCGACCCGTGTCGATCTGGTGTTCGGCTCCAATTCGATCTTGCGTTCCTATGCCGAAGTCTATGCACAGGATGATGCCAAGGAGAAGTTCGTCAAGGACTTCGTGGCAGCCTGGGTGAAGATGATGAATGCCGACCGCTTCGATCTGAAGCGCTGATCAGCCTGATTTCAGTCTTACGTTGTACGGACTCATCGATCCGCCTGCGGGTGGATCGATGTCGGAGCCGGGGCGATAACACGCTGGTTCCGATTGGGGCGCCCGATGAGGGCGCCTTTTTTATGGCACGCTTCATCGCCGGCCGAACAGGCTCAGCGCCAGCGCCGAGGCCGACAGCAGCATCGCAAGCCATTGCCCGGGACCGAG
>JBHADS010000255.1:0-5408 GCA_041855185.1 Lautropia sp.
CGTTGGGCCGCAGGAAGGAGAAGGTCAGCGCCAGATCCTTGCCCGACATGATGCCCTTCTTGCCGATGGTCTGCTCGCGCAGCGCCACGTGCGCCTCGTCGATGAACACGCCCAGCACGCCCGGATTGGCAAAATCGAGCAAGGTGGTCAGCAGGGTCAGCGACTCGGCCGGGCGTTCGCCCTTGGCCGCGAGCGCTGCCAGCGCCGTGGCCAGCAGCGTGCCGCCGACGCAGAAGCCCAGCATGTTGAGGGTCTTCTGGCCGCTGATTTCCTGCACGACGTGGATCGGATCGACCACGCCCTTCTGCAGATAATCGTCCCAGCTCAGCGTCGACTGCTCGTCCTTGATGTTGCGCCACGAGACGACGAAGACCGTATGACCTTCGGCCACGGCGTGGGCGATGAAGGAGTTCGTCGGCTGCAGGTCGAGAATGTAGAACTTGTTGATGGCCGGTGGAATCACGAGCAGCGGCCGCTCGCCGACGGTTTCGGTGGTCGGCTGATACTGGATCAGCTGCACCAGTTCGTTCTCGAACACCACGGTGCCCGGGGTGACGCAGACATTGCGCCCGACCTCGAAGGCGCTGAAGTCGGTCTGCGAGATCCGGCCCTGCTGCACGTCGTGCATCAGGTTGTTGATGCCCTGACGCAGACTCTCGCCGCTGGTCTCGATCATCTTCGCCTGTGCTTCGGGGTTGCTGGCGAAGAAGTTTGCCGGTGAGACGGCATCGACCCACTGCTGCACCATGAAGCGCAGGCGGTCGCGCGCTTTCCCTTCCAGATCGACCAGTTCGGCCGAACGCTTCAGGAACTCGGAATTGAACAGATACCAGGCAGCCTGCCAGCCGTAGACGGGCTGATCCTGCCAGGCTTTGTCGGCAAAGCGATTGTCCTTCAGCTCGGGCGCCGCGCCGGACATGTAACGCTCGAACAGTTCATTGAAGCGCAGCACATATTCGCTGTGCAGGGCCGACATCGCCTCGGGGTCGACCGGCCAGGCTTTCTTGCCGGCAGCCGACAGCCAGTTGAACATCTCGCCGCCGACCGGCAGCGCCCCGGGCACGCCGGAACAGGCTGCCGCGGCATCGGCCATCGTCTGCCACAGCGGGGCATGATCGCCATCGGCACCAGCAGGCGCTGCCGATGCCGCTGCCTTGGCGCGGGCGGTCGATGCCTTGGGCGCAGCCGCCGGCTTCGCCTCGGCAGCGCCGGGCTTGGCGGCGGGGGCTGCGGGCTTGGGCGCGGCCGGCTTCGTCGCTTTGGCCGCAGCCCCCGCCTGGGCGGACGCAGAAGCGGCAGGCGTCGCGGCGGCCGGGGCGTCAGCCTTGGAGGCCGCAGGACTTGCCACGGCGGGCGATGCCGCTGCCGGCACTGCGGCGCTGGGGGCCGGAGCGGCCTTGGCCACCGGCGTGCCGGCCGCCGGCGCTTCGGGCGCGCCCATGTGGCTCAGGCTGGCCTGTACAGGCTGCGCGGACGGTGCTGCCGATGCAGCGGCCCTGGGTTCGGCGGGTTTGCGGGGTGTGGGTGTACGTGGGGCTGATGCCTTCGTGGCAACCGTATCCTTGCCATCGGCGGGGGTCGCGTCGGGCGTCCCTGCCGGTTTTCCTCGGCGAACGCCGGGTTTTGAAGTAGCCAAGTCTGCCTCCTCTCCCAAATGAAGGTCGATGGTCGGGTGAATATACGCACGCCTCGGCCCGTGCGTCGGCCGAACACGGCGACATGGGCGCATTGTAGGATGACTGCGCCGCAGCTGTCATGACGGCCCTCTGCGGGAAAGCCCACACGTATCGCCCGTGCCGCAGCCACCCGGACGGCAGGCGTCGGTGTGCGGCACGCTCTAGAATGCAGCAGCAACCCGGGCCCGGCGACGCCTCGTGGCGCCTCCTCTGCTGCTGCGGCATCCTGCCCGGACCTCCGAAGCTTCCCGCAGCGCCGCTCCGCGCTTTCCCACATGCTGATCCTGATCGTCGCCTGGCTTTATGTCGTCATCCTGATGGCGCTGACCGAACACTCGGTGACGGCCGGTCTCATGACCTTTCTGCTCTACGGTCTGCTGCCGCTGTCGATCACCGTCTATCTGCTGGATACGCCCCGGCGCCGTGCCCGCAAGCAGGCGCTGCTGCGCGCCGAGCAGGCCGCCGCAAGCACCTCCGAAACGCCATGCGCACCAACCCTTGCCCCGGGGCTGGCGCCACCAGAGATGGCACCGGACACGCCGGCATCCATGACCCCGGCAGATGGGCCGCAGGAAGAAGCAGAAGCAGCATCGGCCGAGCAGCGGCGTTGAAGGCAACCGCGAAGGCCGACGAGCCCCAGCACCGAGCCCCCACCCCCAGCGAGATTCTCAGCTCACCGCGCGCGTCGCCCCTTCGAGATCCGCAGCGCAGGGAGATTCAATGATCGGCGCGTGACGAATGATCTGTGCACGAATCATTTTTGATCGAACCAGATCAGCCCTGCCATGCGGCCGCAGCGTCCCTTGTCCCGGCGATAGCTCCAGAAGCGGGCGGGATCGCGGTAGGTGCACAGCTCGCCGCCCACGATCTGCCCGATGCCGAGCGCCTGCAGGCGTCGCCGCGCCAGCGCCGGCAGATCGGCCAGCCATTTGCCGGGCTGGCCACTGGGCACGAAGGCAGCCGCCGCCTGTGCATCCTGTTCGACGAACGCGGTGCGCACCTCGTCGCCGACCTCGAAGGCCGTGGGGCCGATGCATGGCCCCAGCCAGGCGACCAGATCCCCGGCCCCGGCATGGGGCAGCATGCGCGCCACCGTCGCCTCCAGCACGCCACCGGCCAGGCCGCGCCAGCCAGCATGTGCGGCCCCGATCACCCGCCCCCGCCGATCGGCCAGCAACACCGGCAGGCAGTCGGCCACCAGCACAGCCAGCGCGAGGCCGGGGCGTGTGAGGATCTGCGCGTCCGCCTCGAGCGACGATGGGGACATCCCCGCTGCCCGCGCCCCGTCGGCCTCGAACACCCCGCAGCCATGCACCTGGGTCAGCCAGGAGACCGGCTGACCGATCCGTGCCGCCACGCGCGCACGATTCTCCTGCACATCGGCCGGCTCGTCGCCGCAATTGCTGCCCAGGTTCAGGCCGCCCCCCTGCCCGTCCGGCTGCTCAGCGGATGCCTGCCCGGCGGACGAAGTGGACGAAGCTGACGAGGCAGCCTGCTTTTCGGCGGAAGCAACGGACGAAGCAGCCTGCGCTTCGGCGGACGAAGCGGACGAGGCGGCCAGCTCTTCTCCGATCGACGATGAGGGCGCAGCCCCGGACGCCTGGGCACCAGGCGCCGACGCCGGGTCTGCGCTCCAGACCCCTCGGCTGACGCCACCTCGGCGCTGGGTAAATGCCCAACGGATCGACGGGTGCGGGCTGTCGGGCATCGGGATGAACAGGTCGTCGGTGGCGCGGGGGGATCGCATACGGGTCTCCGGGCTTTCAGTCCTTCGCTTCAGTCTGCCGGCGCGGTCTCGGGCAGCACGATCTGCAGCGCGGCTGCCAGCTCGCGCAGGTCGGCGGGAATGGGAGCATCGAAACTGCAAAGACGGGCGGGATCGGCCGGGTGCTCGAAGCGGAGCTGCCAGGCATGCAGCGCCTGCCGGCCGAAGCCGAACAGTGCCTTGCCACCATAGAGGCTGTCGCCCAGCAAGGAATGACCGATCGAGGCCATGTGCACCCGGATCTGATGGGTACGGCCACTTTCCAGCCGGCAGAGCACGGCCGAGGCGCTGCCGTCGGCTGCCTCGGCCAGACGGTGATAGTGGGTGCGCGCCGGTTTGCCGGCGGGCGCCTGCACCACCGCCATCCGCAGTCGGTTGCGCTCGTCGCGGCCGATCCGCGCGTCGACCGTCCCCTGCCCGGCGGTGATGCCAGCGGCGATCGCCAAATAGCGCCGCCCCATCCGCCGCTGTTCGAGCTGTGCCGTCAGCGATGCAAAGGCCCGCTCACTGCGGGCGCAGACCAGCAGGCCACTGGTGTCCCGATCCAGACGGTGCACGATGCCGGCCCGGGGCAGCTTGGCCGCCTTGGGGTCCGCATGCAGCAGCCCATTCATCAGGGTGCCGCGCCAGTTGCCGGGCGCCGGGTGGGTGACGAGACCCGCGGGCTTGTCGATCACCACCACATCCGCATCGCGGTAGACGATGTTCAGCGGCACGGGATCGGGCTGGAAGGCGGTGTCGCTGTCCAGCGGCTGGGGCTCGACCTCGATCTGCTCGAAGCCTTTCAGGCGCAGCGAGGGCAGACGGATCAGCTGATCGACCCGGACGGCGCCCAGTGCGATCCAGCGCTGTACCCGAGTGCGGGAGATGCCGGGCAGTCTGGCGGCCAGAAACTGGTCGAGGCGCTGTCCACTGGCACCGGCCGCATCGATCAGCAGGCGCTCCACTTCATCGCCCGCGCCCGACTCCGCCCCCTGCCGGCCGGCATCAGCGGCCACGACGCCGAGGGCGGGCGCCAGCGCATCGCCAGACGCCGGGCCTTCGGGCTGCGGCGCGTCGGCGCGGTTGAAATCGGCGGAAGGCAGATCGGCGAAAGGCGTATCGGGCACGGGCGGCATCGGGCGCGGTCGTTGTATGAACAAGGCCGTTCACCGGGCGTCATCGGCGCCTGTCTATAATCGGCCCATCTACGGAGGAATCAAGCGGATGTTGCAAGCCAAGAACCGGACGAGCAGTGCCCGGGGGCGCAGCCCTTTCTGGCTGTCGGTACTGACCGCGACAGCACTGTTGGCCGGTTGTGCCTCGATCGAGAAGGACCCGACCGCCGACTGGAGTGCCGAACAATTATATGCGGATGCCAAGGCGGAGCTGGAAGCCGGCAACTGGGCCAGCGCGATCAAGTCGCTGCAACGGCTCGAGTCCCGCTATCCCTTCGGCAGCTACGCGCAGCAGGCTCAGCTCGATATCGCCTGGGCCCACTACAAGGAAGGTGAGCGGGGCGAGGCACTGGCGGCGATCGATCGCTTCATCCGGCTGCACCCGACGCACGAGCGGCTGGACTACGCCTACTACATGAAGGGGCTGATCAATTTCACCGGCCGTGAGACCTTCGTCTCCCGCTGGATGGGGCAGGACAGCTCGGAGCGCGATCTGCATGCGAGCCGCGAGTCCTATGATGCCTTCCAGCAGGTGGTCAACCGCTTTCCGAACAGCCGCTACCGCCAGGACGCGCTGGACCGGATGCGTGCACTGGTCAACAGCATGGCCTCGGGTGAGGTGCACGTGGCCCGTTACTACTACAGCCGGGGCGCCTTCGTGGCGTCGGCCAACCGGGCTCAGGGCGTGCTGTCCCAGTATCAGGGCACACCTGCCATCGAGGAAGCGCTCTACATCCTGGCCCGCTCCTACGACCGGCTGAACCTGCCCGAGCTGCGCAACGACGCCACGCGGGTGCTGGCCCGCACCTA
>JBHADS010000256.1:0-2904 GCA_041855185.1 Lautropia sp.
AGTCCTTGTCGTCCCCGGCGCCCGGTGCGGTTCAACCGCTGTTGATCCGAGATCCCGTGCACACTTCCAAGTTCCTGTTGCCATGATTCCTCACCTGCCTGTCACCCGGTCCTTTGCTGTGTTCAACCGTTCGTGGCGGGCGGTGGCGCTGCCGGTGGTGCTGGGCCTTGCGCTGGGAGGGTGTTCGGCACTGCGTTCGGTCGCCGAAAGCGAACGGCCCGATGCGGCTCAGAGCAGCCGGGCCGATGACGCGACGATGGCAGCGCGTGTCCGTGCTGCCGACCGCAAGGAAGAGAAGGTGCGCGAGGAGGTCAAGGTGCCGGCTGTGGGCGCCTCGTTGTCGGAGCTGCCGCCGGCCCGGTTGCCGGCCCAGAGTTCCGCAGCCTGCCTGGCCGAGATCGAGAATATGGCCGAGCGCTACAGCGGACAGCGTGTGATGCTGGGCGATGCGGCCTTCGTCGACAGCAGCGAGCTGGTGCTGGACCGCGTGTTTGCCCGTGACGCCCAAGGCAAGCTGCTGGATGGCCGTCGGCAGGGGCTGCCTGAGCCCTTTGTGATGCAGCTGCGCTTCGGCCCCCGTGGTTGCATGGTGGTGGTGCCGGCGCAGGCGGCCGCCATCAGGCCCGTGCCTGCTTCGGCGCTGTTGCCGGCCTGCCGTTGCCAGGTGCCGACGGACGAAGTGCGCGCGCGTGAAGGCAGCGCCACGCGCTGAGGCCGAAGGACGACCCGAGGGCGTGACGGTGTGCATCCTTTGGTGCACAGAACGCCCACAAGCAGCATGAATGGGTGGCCAAAGCGAACACCACGATCCTGCGGCATCGTCCGCCCCATGAAGACAGTCGCGCTGCCGAACGGTTGGCGCATTCTGGCGTCGAGGAGGATTGCATGACGGATGAGCGTACCTTCATGGACGAGGTGAAAGCGCATTGGGTGGCGATCGTCATCGGTTTCTCGAGCATTGTCGGCTTTCTGGCGGGCATCGCCGTGGGGCTGAACAGCCTGAAGTGAAGGCGTGTCTGACGCAATCTGCCGCATCGGAATTGCGAATCATTCAAGGCTTGCTTAAGATTTCATCCGACGCACAAGAAGCCGCAGTCGCGCCCTGCGCGGGACGGCAGAAGCTGAAGGGCTGCGGCACAAGGAGAGAAATCGGATGAGCGCGCGACAGATCCTGTGGGGCCTGGGAGTGAGCGGCCTTGGACTGCTGCTGGCGGCTTGCGGCGGCAGCGGGGGCGGAAATGGCAGCGGCGCGGTCGGTGCGGCGACACAGTATGCTCAGCAGTGCGCGCCCGACAATCCCTGGGCGGTGGATGCGCAGGGGCAGATGAAACCCGGCTACCAGACGGGCACGCGTGAGCGGGAGATGCGCTTCGTGCAAGCGCAGCTGAAGGAGGTCTACCTTTGGGAAGATGAAATGCCCGAGGTGGACCCACTGCTGGCTCGGTTCCAGCAGGGCAGCTATGCCGATGGAATCGGCCAGTATTTCGCTGGCCTGCTCAGTCCGGCGCGTATGCCCGATGGACAGCTCAAGGACCGCTTCAGCCAGCTGCTGCCCACCGAGGAATGGCAGCGCAGGAGCCAGACCGGACGCTATGCCGGGCTGGGGATCGATATCGCCACCATGCGTGCTCAGCCGCCGCGTGATCTGCGGATCGCGCTGGTGCAGCCGGACTCTGCGGCTGCCCAGGCGGGGCTGGCGCGTGGTGATCGTCTGATCCGCGTGGAGCCCGCCGACGGTGGTGCGGCCATCGATGTGCTGGCCACGACGGACCCGGCGCAGCTGCAGCAATTGAACCAGCTGTTGCTGAGCGCGACGGCAGGCGTCAGCGCGGTGCTGGTCTTTCAGAAGTCCTCGGGCGAAACCGTGCGGACGACGCTGAGCACGAGCCATGCGGTGCGGGCGCCAGTGCCGGCCTCGGAGGTCTTGACGTTGGCCGATGGCAGCAAACTTGGGTATGCGATGCTCGATGAATTCATGCTGCCCTTGGAAGGCGCGATGCAGCAGGTGTTCGAGCAATTCCGGCAGGCAGGTGTCAGTGATCTGGTGCTGGACCTGCGCTACAACGGCGGCGGCTATCTGTACCAGGCTGCCCAATTGGCCTACATGACGGCAGCGCCGGAACTGTCGCAGGGAAAGCCTTTCGAGCAGACCGTCTACAGCAGCAAGCGTCAGGCCCTGAACACGACGCTGGATTTCGTCTCGATCACCTCGGGCCGAGCAGGCACGTCCACTCGGGTGGGCGTGGCGCTGCCCAATCTGGGGTTGAAGCGGGTTTTTGTGCTGAGCGGACCGGCAACCTGCTCCGCCAGCGAGGCGCTGATCAACGGCCTGCGCGGCATCGACGTGGAGGTGGTGCAGATCGGCGCGAGCACCTGCGGCAAGCCCTATGGGGCGGTAGCCTATGACAACTGCGGTGTCAGCTATCTGCCCGTGGTGTTCAAAGGGGTCAACGCGAAGGGCGAGGGGGATTATGTGAACGGGCTGGCGCCCACCTGCACCGTGGCCGAGGACTGGACGCATCCCTTGGGCAGCCCCGAGGAGGCGCTGCTGGCGGCGGCGCTTCACTATCGTGCGCAGGGCCAGTGCCCGGCGGAGGCCAGTGGTGGTGGCACCACCAAATCGCCGGCAGACCCGTCGGCGCAGCGGGGAACGGGGCGGCTGCTGCGTGATCCGCGCGTCGAGGTGATGGTGCTGGAGCCCTGAGTGCACGGTGCAGATGGCCCGGAGCAGGTCCGGGGCATGCAACCGGGCATACATCAGCCACGTCCGGGCCATACACCCGAGCCACACGAAGGTTCGCATCAGGGGGTACACCAGCCATGTCAGTCATACCCTGCACACAAGGTACATAAAGCACGCCCAGCACACCCGCACACACAGCACACAGTCGAGCGACGGATTTG
>JBHADS010000257.1:0-6984 GCA_041855185.1 Lautropia sp.
AATTCAGCCATGACTGCGCACCATCATAGCGCCATTGTCACGGCTCGGCACGCTGCACGGATGCGCGCCGGCCGGGTTGAATCCAGGCCAGAAGACTATGCGGATATCGCTGTTACCGAACAAGCCAAGCGCCTGAGAGAAGCCCGCCGGGCCATCGAAGAGCGCAACATGCTGAGAGAGCTCGGCCTTAGCTAATCGGGTTGCCGCAGCAGGCAACCATTATCTTGGTTACCTCCTGAACGCTGTACCTGGCATGTTGCAGGTACAGCGTTTTTTTATGCGCGTGCAGCCTCGGCGCCACAGGGCAGGGTGGCAGCGCCCCGTCCCCCGTGCCCGCTCGGCTGGCGGGTTTGGCTTCGTGGCCCGCCTGTGTTGCAATGCAGCGTACACGGACATGCGCGGCAGATGTGTGCAGCGCAGAGCACGCGGCGTGCAGTACCTGGAACACGGTACACAGACTGGCTGCTCCGTCGTTCAGTCGGCTGCCCTCGGTGCGGCCACTCGGGATACAAGGGAAAAGGATGCGGATTCTGATCGTCAAAATGTCTTCGATGGGCGATGTGGTGCATGCTCAGCCATTGGCAACCGATCTGCGCAGCCACTGCCCGGAAGCCCGGATCGATTGGGTGGTCGAGGCGCCTTTTGCCGCCTTGCCGGCGATGAATCCGGCGGTGAACGAGGTCATCCCGATCGCCTGGCGGCGCTGGCGCAAGAACCTCGGCAAGCCCGAGACGCGGGCCGCGATGAAAGCCTTCTGGCAGCGGCTGCGCGCCCATCGTTACGATCTGGTGCTCGACTGCCAGGGGCTGATCAAGAGTGCGGCCGTCGTCCGGATGGCCCATGCGCTGCACCGGGTGGGACCGGACCGGGCGTCGGCCCGCGAGGGGCTGGCGGCCTGCGCCTACGACAGACCCGTGCCCGTGCCGCGTGACTGGCATGTGGTGCGCCGAAATCGCGCCATCGGCGCGGCTGCACTGGGCTATTCGATCGACGGGCCGGCACGCTTCGGCCTGTCGGTGCCGGCGCTGAGCCCGCAGGAGGCGCCCTGGATGCCGACCCGGCCGATGGCCCTGCTGGTGACGGGGGCCAGTCGTGATGCGAAGCTCTGGCCCGAAAGCCAGTGGGTCGAGACCGCGGTTCACCTGCAGCGGGCCGGACTGGATCTGCTCTGGTTCTGGGGCGCGCCCGCCGAGGAGGCGAGGGCGCGGCGTCTTGCCGAGGCCGCCGTGCAGGCTGCCGGCGATGCCGCCACCGGCTCGGTGATTCCCCCCTTTCTGTCGGTGCATGATGCTGCCCGTGCCCTCCGTTCGGCACGGATCGTGGTCGGGCTCGATACCGGCTTCACCCATCTGGCGGCCGCGCTGGGACGGCCCACCATCGGGATCTACACCGACTTCGATGCCGTGCAATGCGCCGTCTCCGGCGACAGCTTCTGCGCCAGCTTCGGCGGCATCGGCCAGATTCCGGCAACCGCCGATGTCCTGGCGGCCATCGATCAGGGACTGGCCGCCCAGCCGGCCGATGCCCTTTGAACCGAATGCATCCGGTCGCCACACCTTGAACACCTTGAGTGTCCGTCTGACGGCTGCCTGCGCGCAGGACGGGGCGGGCCGGACATCTGCATGGCCCGCCGGGTACGAGCCGGCGGCAATGGAGTGAACATGGCTGCACAGTCTCAGGCCGGCACATCGGCTGCTTCCGTGGCGGGCGCTGGCCCGCGCATCTCCGCGTCGGGCCTGTCCTGGCGCTTTCTGCGACGCGATTTCCGCGCCGGTGAGCTGCACCTGCTGCTGATCGCGCTGGTGGTGGCGGTGTCGGCCATCGCCACCGTCGGCTTCTTCGTCGACCGCATGAATCAGGCGTTGAACGAGCAGGCCACGCAGATGCTGGGCGGCGACCTGGTGCTGGTCACGGATCGCCCCTTGCCCGAGGGCTGGGAGGCGCAGGCCCGGGAAATGGGTTTGCAGACCGCCCACACCGTAGCCTTCCCGAGCATGGCGGTGGCTGACCAGCACCCGGGCGCACAGGCCGCGCGGACACCGCCGCCCGCACCAGAAGTCCCCGCGGCGGCCGAGGAGGCTCTGCCGGCCACGCAGCTGGCCTCGGTGCTGGCCGTCTCCGAAGCCTATCCTTTGCGGGGGGCGCTGACGGTGGCGGCCCGGGCGCAGACGGGCGACACGACGGATGCCTCGGATGGGGGCCGGACTGAGGAGCGGCTCGATCACGGTCCGGCACCGGGGACCGTCTGGGTAGATGAGGCGCTGGCGCAGGCGCTGGGGCTCGTGCCCGGACAGCATCTGCTGCTCGGGGAGAGCCGCCTCCGGATCAGCCGGCTGATCCTGATGGAGCCTGCCCGCGGAACCTCGTTCATCAACTTTGCGCCGCGGCTGATGATGTCCTTGCAGGATCTGCCGGCCTCCGGTCTGGCCGGGGCCGGCAGCCGTCTCGGCTATCGCTTCCTGGTGGCTGGCGAGCGCCAGCAGGTGGCCGCCTTCCGGCAGTGGCTGCAACCCCGCCTGGGGGCGGGGCAGCGGCTGGAGACGCTCGAAGAAGGGCGCCCGGAGGTCCAGAACACCCTGGTGCGGGCGCGACAGTTTCTGGCTCTGGTCTCCCTGCTGTCGGCGCTGATCGCTGCGGTGGCGATCGGGCTGGCTGCACGCCGTTTTGCAGAACGCCACCTCGACAGCTTCGCCGTGCTGAAGGCGATGGGCGTCGGCCAGCCCCTGCTGGCCCGGGCGCTGATGCTGGAAATGCTGTGGCTGGCGCTGGGCGGTGGTGCGCTGGCCGTGCTGATCGGCTGGGGGAGTCACCATGTCCTGCTCGGTCTGGCCAGCGTGCTGTTCACCGGTAGCCTGCCGCCGCCCTCCTGGTGGCCCGCCGGGCAGGCGCTGCTGGTTGCCGTGGTGCTGATCCTCGGTTTTGCGGCGCTGCCGATCCTGCGCCTGGCCAATGTCACACCCTTGCGGGTGCTGCGCCGGGATCTGGGGGCACCCAGTCTGTCGCTCTGGGTGCTCGTTGGCGCGGCCGTGCTGGCCTTCGGTGGCCTCCTGCTGTGGCTGGTCGGCGAGCCGCGCCTGGCGCTGCTGGCCATCGGCGGCTTCCTGGTGGCTGCGCTGGGTTTTCTGGCGCTGGCCGCTCTGTTCGTGCGCCTGTCGGCACGCTTGCGGCCGCGCTCGGCCACGGGGAGCCTGGGTCTGGCTTTGCGTCTGGCGCTCACCGGCTGGTCGCGCCGGCTGATGATCACCGTGGTGCAGGTCGTGGCATTGGCGATCGGCCTGATGGCCATGCTGTTGCTGACCGTGGTGCGCAACGATCTGCTGACGGCCTGGCAACAGGTGGCGCCGGCCGATGCACCCAATCGCTTCGTCATCAACATCCAGCCGGAGCAGGCCGAACCCTTCCGACGGATGCTGGAGGAGGCTGGCATCCGGGGCGTGACGCTCTATCCGGTGGTACGGGGCCGTCTGGTCGCCGTCAACGACCGGCCGATCGGCGCAGCCGACTTCGAGGATGATCGCGCCCGTCGTCTGGTGGACCGGGAGTTCAATCTCTCCTACGGCACCCGGCTGCCCGCGCACAACCAGCAGGAAGCGGGGCGCTGGATTCAGCCCGGGGCTGCCGAGGTCTCGGCCGAAGTCGGCATCATGCAGACCCTGGGGCTGTCACTCGGGGACCGGCTGCGCTTCGATGTGGCCGGCCAGCCGGTCGAGATGAAGCTGGTCGGCAGCCGCAGCCTGCGCTGGGACTCGTTGCAGGTCAACTTCTTCATGATTGCCACGCCCGAGGCTTTGGCCGATCAGCCGCACAGTCTGATCACCTCCTTTCACCTGCCGCCGGGGCAGCAGACGCAGGTGCGCCGATGGCTGTCGGCCATGCCCAACCTGACCGTGGTCGATACCGGCGTCATCGCCGCCCAGATCCAGGCCAAGATCGGACAGGTCGTCCAGGCCGTGCAGTTCCTGTTCGTCTTCACCGTGCTGGCCGGCCTGATCGTGCTGTACGCCGCGATGGGCAGCGTGCGCGACGAGCGGGTGGGGGAGGTCGCCTTGATGCGTGCACTGGGCGCGGCACGCCGCCAGCTGCTGTGGGCGCAGATGATCGAGCTCTCGCTGACCGGGCTGCTGGCCGGGCTGATGGCGGCGCTCGGCGCTGCTGCCGTCGGCTGGATGCTGGCCACCGAAGTCTTCAACTTCGTCTATCGCCCGGATGCCGTGCTGTTGCTGGCCGCGGTTCTGGCCAGCGCCGCCTTCATCATGCTGGCCGGCGGCTGGAACATCTGGCGCCTGCTCGACACCCCGCCACTGCGGGCGCTGCGGGGCAGCTGAGCCCGCCCCGTGCGGGCCTGGCGTCGACAGGCCCGTATCCGCACCCCACATCCTCCTTCCCGCCGTGCGCCGATAGCCGCCCCTGCATGGCCAGGCTTCGGCGTTCCCGGACTCACCGGGATACACCGCACTTGCTCGACGCCTCTTGCCTGGAACCCGCCCACGTGGGCGGCCGTTGCTGGGGAACATCGCCTCAGTCCGGCCGAACCCTGCCGAACAAGGGGCAAATCATGCCAGAAATGAACGGCCTCTCAGCCTCGTCGAGGCGCTGATGCCGTCTCGCTGATGCGGCGTGCCGGATCTGAGGGGACACGGATTGGGGAAGTCCCGAATGCATTTCAAAATAGCTTTTTTTGTTTCGCAATACGGAAAACAGAAGAAGCGCAGAGCAGCGAAATGCTTCCATATTGCGGAATTATTGTTCCGTGATAAGAAATTTTCCTATATCCTATTGATATATAAAGATTTCTGATCTAGTCTGATCTCAGCAAATCTTGGTTGCCATGCAGCATTTTCGGCCTATCATTTGTACCGAAAGCGCGGCGCAGGCAAGCGCCTGCCAGAGCATCCGACTGTTTTCGATAACCCGTATAGATACTGGAGACAAGCAATGTCCTTGCGTGAACAGGAAGCACAGAAGCTGCAGAAAGAATGGGCGGAAAACCCCCGCTGGCGTGGTATCCGCCGTGGCTATTCGGCTGACACCGTCGTCCGGCTGCGCGGCTCGCTGCAGGTGGAGCACACCCTGGCCCGTCGCGGTGCAGAGCGCCTGTGGAAACTGGTGAACGAGGAACCCTTCATCAACGCGCTGGGCGCGCTGACCGGCAACCAGGCCATGCAGCAGGTCAAGGCCGGCCTGAAAGCCATCTACCTGTCCGGCTGGCAGGTGGCGGGCGATGCCAACGTCGCCGGCGAGATGTATCCCGACCAGTCCCTGTATCCCGCCAACTCGGTGCCGCAAGTCGTTCGCCGGATCAACAACACGCTGACCCGTGCCGACCAGATCCAGTGGTCCGAAGGCAAGAATCCGGGTGACGAAGGCTATGTCGATTACTTCGCGCCGATCGTGGCCGATGCCGAAGCCGGTTTCGGTGGCGTGCTGAACGCCTTCGAGCTGATGAAGGCAATGATCGATGCCGGCGCATCGGGCGTGCACTTCGAGGATCAGCTGGCCTCGGTCAAGAAATGTGGCCACATGGGCGGCAAGGTGCTGGTGCCGACGCGCGAAGCCGTCGCCAAGCTCGTCGCTGCCCGTCTGGCTGCTGACGTGATGGGCGTGCCCACGGTGCTGGTGGCCCGTACCGATGCCGAAGCCGCCGATCTCGTCACCTCCGATGTCGACGAGAACGACAAGCCCTTCCTGACCGGCGAACGCACCATCGAAGGCTTCTTCCGTACCCGCCCGGGTCTGGAGCAGGCCATCTCCCGGGGTCTGGCCTATGCCCCCTACGCCGATCTGGTCTGGTGCGAAACCGGCAAGCCCGATCTCGAGTTTGCCCGCAAGTTCGCCGAAGCCATCCACAAGCAGTTCCCCGGCAAGCTGCTGGCCTACAACTGCTCGCCCAGCTTCAACTGGAAGAAGAACCTCGATGACGCCACCATCGCCAAGTTCCAGCGCGAACTGGGCGCGATGGGCTACAAGTTCCAGTTCATCACCCTGGCGGGCTTCCACGCCCTGAACTACTCGATGTTCAACCTCGCCTACGGCTACGCCCGCGAGAACATGTCGGCTTTCGTCGAACTGCAGCAGGCCGAGTTCGCCGCGGCCGACCGGGGCTTCACCGCCGTCAAGCACCAGCGTGAAGTGGGCACCGGGTACTTCGATGCCGTCACCACCGCCATCGAAGGTGCCGAAAGCTCCACCACCGCGCTGAAAGGCTCGACCGAAGACGAGCAGTTCTTCGACAAGAAAGGCTGATCGGCCTGCTTGCTTGCGCAGCTGCCCCGCCTGTGCCGGTGGGGCACCAGCGCAGCATCACCACAGAAACCCACGGCATGGGCCGCTTGGCCCAGGCACGTGGGTTTTTTGTTGGCATCTCATGAAACCGCCTGCATGAGCAATCCGGTCTAGGTCGGCTCATGCACCTGGCCGATCGTCGGAAAACGCTTGCGCCTTCAAGATGGAGCCTCCTTCAACCACCGTGAATGGAGACTTCCATGGCACAGCAGATGCTTTCCTCCCGCTTCCTTTCCCGCCAGACCCGTGAGCGCCTCGGCCGCCGCAAAAGCTTGGGCCAGGGCATGACCGAATACATCGTCATCGTCGCGCTGGTGGGCGTGGCAGCCATCGGCGTCTATTCCTTCCTCGGCGGCTCGGTGCGCGGTGCCACCGCCGGCATTGCGCTCGAAATCGCCGGTGAGCCAGCCGATGCCGGCATCAAAGCGGCAAAAACCGCGGCCAAGAGCGCGGTCAGCTCCGCAGAGCGCCGCACCACGCTCGGCAACTACAACCAGGACAACCGCTGAACGCCTCATCGTCCCTGGTCCGAGGAGGGCGTCATGAACCCGAGATTCCCGCAGTCCGTGATCCGGCCCGCGCGGCAGCTCTGCCGGCGCATCGGGCCGGCCCGTGCGCATTGCCAGCGCGGGCAGGCGCTGGTGCTTGGCATGGCCTTGATGGTCGTCATGGCTTTGCTGACCTTCTTCCTGTTCTCCAGTG
>JBHADS010000258.1:0-2530 GCA_041855185.1 Lautropia sp.
ATGTCGATGGCCGGGCCCAGCACGCCGAAGCGCCCGTTGACATTGACCACCGTGGCGCCAGCTGCATCGATGCGGCTGGCGCCACGGTGGTCAACGTCAACGGGCGTTTCGGCGTGCTGGGTCCAGCCATCGACATCCAGATCACGCAGGAGATGGTCGATCAGCTGGGCAGCATGAAGGTCAGGCTGGAAGATTCGACGGGGAAGGTGCTGAGTTCGGCGGAAGGCCGCAGCCTGGCCGGCCACCCGCTCAATGCGGTGGTCTGGCTGGCCAACGATCTGCAGCAGGCGGGCGTCCGGTTGCGCCCCGGCGACATGCTGTCACTGGGCCGTTTCGGCAGTCGGCAGGTGCCCGAGTCGCGGCGCAGTTATCGCCTGGTGTTCGAGGGGCTGCCCAACGCCGCGGACACGATCGTCCATCTCCGTTGACGCGACGCCGGGCGTTGCTGCTCTGAAGGCCCGGTTGGCCCCCTGAAGGCTCGTGGTGCTCGTAGGCTCAGGGGGCGGGCTAGGGAGCCAGGGAGCTCAGTTGGCCGACTTCGTGTCGGCCTCGCGGGCCTTCGAGTCCTTGTCGGCGCTTGCGGCTGCATCCTTGCGGGCTTTGTCTGTCTGAGCCTTGGGCTCTCCCGCCTTGGCCACCGACTTGCTGCCGGCCTTGTTCTTCTCCTGCTCGTCGAGCTTCGCCAGCTTGCGATCGGTTTCCGCCAGCTGCGCCTTGGCATCTTCCAGCTTCTTGCTCAGCTCGGCGTCGACGGTGCGCATCTCGTCCTTCAGTTCCGCATCACGCTTTTCGGTGAAGGGCTCCTTGCCGCCGCCCCGGGATTCGGCCAGCCGGTTCAGGGACAGACGGGAGAGCGTCGACTCCCGCTCTGCGCGCAGCTGAAAGACCGTGCGCTGACGTTCCTCGCGTTCAGCCACCAGTTCCTCGCGCGTCTGTGCCCCATCCTTGGCTTTGGACGCGCGCTTGTCGGCCGCCCCGGCACGGGACTCGGCCTTGCCATCCGCACGGGTCTTGCTTGCAACGGCTTCTGCCCCCTGCTTACCGGTCTCGGCCGCATCTGCGGCACCCGAACCGGCCGCCCAGGCCGGCACCGTCAGCAACAGGGAGGAAACGAAAAGAATACGCTTGACCATGCTTTTCATCACTACAAAAGGTCTGTCTCACACCGTCACGGCCGATCGGGTACAACCACGGGCCGACAGCGACGGAACATGCAGCCCCGCCCCCGATCACCCGATATCTTTCTGTACCGGGACCGGCAGCTGCTTCCAACGCCCCAGTCTATCCCCGAGCCCCGCGCTACGGAAACGAGCTATTTCTCATATCTCGGGTATTCGGTGCACTGTCGCCTTGCGCCCTTCGCCGGTTTCCTGACGGCAACAGCAGTGGTATCGTGCTGAAAAGAACCGCCGGCGCCTGTATCGCCTGCCGCCCCGAAGATCGGCAGCCGGCTGTCCATCCCGCAGACACCGCGTCGGCTCCGCCGTCGCGGCACGCGCCAGGCGCTCTTTCAACCCCTGTCCATGTTTGAACGCATCTTTGCTCCGGCCTCCATCGACTCGCTGTTTTCCGACGCAGCCATGCTGGCCGCGATGGCCCGTTTCGAGCATCGTCTTGCCCAGGCGCAGGCATCGGTCGGGCTGATTCCGGATCAGGCCGCCCAGGCAATCGGCCTTGCCTGTCATGAGCTGGGCGATCCGGCCGCCAGTGACGACATCGGCCACGCCATCGCCGGCAGCCGCTTCGACCCGGCACGCCTCTATCCCGCAGCGCGCAGTGCCGGCAACCTGGCGATCCCCTTCCTGCGGGCGCTGGGAGAGACCATCGCTGCCCGCCACCCCGACGCCGCACGGTATCTGCACTTCGGCGCCAGCCATCAGGATCTGATGGATTCCGCGCTGGCGATGCAATGCAAGGAGGCCGGCCGTCGCCTGCTGGATATGCTCGAACGGGTCGGGCAGGCGATTTGCCGCCTGATCGACGAGCATCAGGACACGCTGGTGATGAGCCGCCACCGGCTGCAACCGGCCTCGCCGATCTTTCTGTCATGGAAGCTGGCGGGATGGCTCGATCCACTGACCCGCAGCCGCCGCCATCTGCGCACCGATCTGCTGGATGCCTCGGTGCTGCAGTTCGGTGGCCCGGATGGTACGCTGGCCTCGCAGGGGCCACAGGTCGAGCGCAGTCTGGCGGTTGCACAGCGGCTGGCCGATGCGCTGGGGCTGATGATGCCGATCGCCTCCTGGCATCCGGCGCGGGACCGCTTTGCACGCTTGGGCACCGAACTGGCGCTGCTGTGCGGCGCCGTCGGCAAGATTGGCCAGGACATCGCACTGATGTCGCAAGCAGAGATCGGTGAGCTGCATGCCGAGGCGTCGGCCCGTGGCGAGCCCTCGGTGCTGGGCGCACGGCCCGACACGCCGGTGGCGACGCAGCTGATCCGCGAGGCCAGCCAGCGCGCGCCCGGCCTGGCGAACATCCTGCTGCACGCGATGGACACCGAGCATGAAAGCGGTCTGAGCCACTGGCA
>JBHADS010000259.1:0-3711 GCA_041855185.1 Lautropia sp.
CACACGCCAGACGGTGCAGTGCAGGCGTTTGGCCGCCTCCGCCTCGTTGTGCCAGCACAGGCGGGCTTCGTCTGCGGTCGAGCCGGGCAGCAGCATCAGCTTGGTGAAGTAGTTGCCCTGGGTCCACTGATTGAGCACGCCGTAGCTCACCTGTGCGTCGAGGGCGAAGCTGAAGCTCCGGTCGGCGTGCAGGTTGGGCTCCAGGGGGTCAAGCTGCTCGCCGGCTTCCTGCCAGCGGGGACCCCACTGGGACCCCGAGGTCTTGGCAGCCGAGCCGATCTCGGCGTGGTTCCCAGCCACCGTCAGCATGACGCTGGTCGTCATCATCCGGAAAGTCCGGCTGGGCTGGGTGGGGCGGAGGTCGTTTCTGATGCTCCACCTGGTCCACGCGTCCAGTCGATAGGTGCCGTCTTTCACCGGCGCATAGGCAAAATACTCCTCGTTGCACGGGGCGTTGCTCTGAACGAAGAAACGCGTGTTCGAGGCGGGCGAGCCGGGCAGGCGGGTATAGGTCGAGGGTGCCAGCGTCACATCGGCATCGGTTGCCGGCAGTCTGGCGGTCTGCTCGGTCAGCAGGGGGGCGCCATCATGCGAGGTGGCGGGTCTGACGCCCCGGCAGACTTTCTGGTCCATCATGCTCAGCAGCACATCGCCGCGCACGCCGCCCGACGAAATGGGCGCGGCGGTCGTGGACACGGTGCTCACCTTGGCGGCGGTCTGGGTTTCGGGCGCGACCGGCTGGCTGCGGCCGGGATCGTTGCCGGTGGCCGTGTCACTGCTGACGGGGGTGGCCGCATCGGCGCTGCTTGTGCTGCCATCATCGGTGCTGCCGTTGTCGGTGCTCATGTCGGCCCCGGCGCTGGCATCGGTGGGGGATGGGAGCGAGAGCGTGATGGTGCCGGAGCTGTCCGTGGGGGTCTCTATCCTGGCCAGGGCTTCGGTCGTGGCGCCATCGGTTGCCGAGGGATTGGCCGAGACGGCCCGTTCGGTGGTGCCGTCAGTGCTGCCACCACCACCGCAGGCAGCGAGGAGCAGGCTCAGTGCTGCAGCCGTCAGGGGCAGAGCCAAGGATTTCTGGGCTTGGGTAGGGAACATGGTTCATGTCTCCTTTGAAAATATCGTGGAATCAATGCCATTCACGGGCAATACACAGGGGTGCTTGCCATCCCGAAGCCAGCGGCTGCGCGCTGTTTCCGGATGTGCAAAGCAAAGCGATCCGCAGCGATCCGCGATCTTGATGTCGCGTGTTCTGTGTGCTCCTGCATGAGCCGTCTCGTCTGCACGCGGTGCAGAGGCCGCAGGGAGCGAGTGCCATCGAGCACCCTATATTTTCAAGCCTACGCCTGTTGAGAGCCCTTGGGGATGAAAATGTCGGTTTTTAGATGTATTAAAACAATATTTGTATATATGTAATCCAATGATTTTTTCACGTGTTTATCGGTGTATCTATGTTTCCATGCGTTAATGAATTTGTTTTGATAACAGATAGGTGTTGATTTTGAAGCGCACGTTGGACATGGACATGGACATGGACGTGGACGTGGACGTGGACGAGGGCGTGGACGTGGACGAGGGCGTGGACGCAGGGCGCTGCGTTTCGGCCTGTCAGTCGGCCGGAGCCGTGCAAAGAAACAGGGGCAGCGCTGTGCTGCCCCCGGCGGGTGTCTGATGGGTCTGGAACGGGATGATCAGGGTCAGCCGGCCAGTGCGCTGCGCCAGTACAGGAAGCCGCTTTCACCCGGGATGGTGGAACGGTCGTCGACGATGTACTGATCCACCCGCTCGAGCTGCTGGCCGCGTGCCCAGTTGGTGGGGACTCGCCAGACGGTGCACTGCAGGCGCCGGACGATGACGCTTTCGATGTTCCAGCACAGCCGTGCCTCATTGGGGGTGTCGCCCCGCAGCAGCATCAGCTTGGTGAAGTGGGTGTCCTGATTCCACTGGTTCAGCACCCCGTAGGAAACCTGGGTGTTCATGCCGAAGCTGAAGTCCTTGGCGGCGACCATGGTCAGGCTTTCGGAGCTGATCTTGTCGGCGGGCGTGGTCGGATAGAAGGCGGTGTTCAGCGTGAGGCTCGGCCCGAGCACGATCGTTTCGGCGCCGATCGTCAGGGGCACGGTGATACGCAGGGTGTTGAACAGGCGCGAGGCGATGACGGTGCGGCTGGCTTCCCTGGCGCTGGGCCAGCCTTCGGCATTCAGCGCATAGGCGCCGGCTTTCGCGGCACCATAGGTGTAGTAGCGGGTGTCGCAGGTGACAGCGGCGCTGGCGGGGCTCGGGGCACCGGGGGCTCCGACGTAGTTGGTCGGGCTCAGATACACATCACCTGTCACGAAGGGCAGTTTGTCCGCCTCCTCGCCGGTGACAGCCGTGCCGTTGTGGGCGCTGGCCTGTACCAGGTCTTTGCAGATTCTCTGATCCATCATGCTCAGCAGGACATCACCGCGCACGTGGGTGGTCGAGATGGCCGAACCGGAGACGACGATCGGGGTGACGACGGCGGGCGTGCCCGTGTCCGGCGTGGGGGTCGCGGTTCCGGGTGTGGTCGGGGTGGTGGTGTCGTTGCCCGTCGTGATGGTGCCCGAGCTGTCGAGCGTGGGGCTGGCCGAGACGACCCGGTTGCTGCCGCCCGCGCTGCTGCCGCACGCGGTGAGCAGCAGGCACAGCACGACAGCCGTCAACGGAACGGCGTGACTTCGGGTGAAGGCGGGGGGCGGGGTATGCATGGTCTTGTCCTCGGAATGACGGATGGCGCGACGGCTCGATCAGAAAAATTTCCGCTCGTTCTAGATTACGCCTGCTGCCGACATCAGGGGAAAAACTCGCGTCGTTTTTGCTGGGCCGCGACGATTCTTTTGATTTTGTAAATAGGTGTCACGTCGCGCGGCGATGATCCAGGGGGCGGCGGCCTGCCACCCCCTGAGCGGGGGGCGCTCAGCGTCGACGTTTCTGCCAGCGACGGTAGATGCGCCAGCCGAAGGAGACACCAAAATAGGTGGCGATGCCGACGGTGATGGCCATGACCACCAGCCCGACCAGCAGGGGCTTGCCCACGCCCAGGATGCTGTCCCGGAGGCGCTGCCACCAGCCCGGGTCTTCGGGGGCCGTCTCGTCCGTGGGACGCAGTTCGGTCAGTGCCTCGGGAGGGGCTTCGGTGCCCGGTTCACCCAGAATGGCGCCGCCCACCCGCCAGGCCAGGTAGTAGACCGGGCCGAAGGTCAGCGGATTGGTGACGAGCGTGCTGGCGACGGCTGCCGGCACATTGGCGCGCAGCGCGACGGCGGCGGTGGCGCTCAAGGGGATCTGCGCGATGGGCACCAGCAGACCGAAGAACACGCCCAGCGCCATGCCCAGTGCCAGCCCCCGGCGGCTCAGCCGCCAGAGACGCGGATTGGACAGGGCAGGGCCGAGCCAGCGGAGCCAGCGATTCGACTTGATCGACTCGGCGTCGGGGAGCCAGCGCTTCAGCATGTCGATTCAGGTGTACGGGAGCATTGTCAGGGCCAGCCATCGCTGCCTTGCCTGCCGCCGCCCGGTGCGCGCAGGCGCATCCCGGGCGCTGCAAGGCGGCCGCGCTCGCGGCCTCAGTGTGCGGGCTTGCCGCGCAGTTTCTGGATGGCACCCACCACGAGCGCGACGATGACACCGGCAATCAGGCCGATGGCGGCCTCACCCAGCATCAGCGCCAGGGCCTGTATCCAGCCGGCAAAC
>JBHADS010000260.1:0-3207 GCA_041855185.1 Lautropia sp.
GCGGCATGCACCGCGAAGAACTCACGCACCTCCTGCACCACCTGGGCAAAATCCCGGGTCTTGAGCCCCGAGGCGGTCGAGACGGTGTTGCCGTGCATCGGGTCGCAGCTCCAGACCACGGGCCTGCCCGCATCCCGCACCGCCCGGACCAGCGGCGGCAGATGCACGGGCAGCCTGCCCGCCCCCATCCGGGTGATCAGGACCACCCTGCCCGGTTCGCCCAGCGGATCGAGCCTCGTCAGCAGGGCCAGCACGTCCTCGGGTGTGGCGCTGGGTCCGATCTTGACGCCGATCGGGTTGGCGATGCCACGCAGATACTCGATGTGCGCCCCGTCCAGTTGGCGGGTGCGCTCGCCAAGCCACAGCATATGCGCTGAGGCACCGAACCACTGTCCGGCCTCCGCCCCCTCGCCGGCGCGTGTCAGCGCCTCCTCATAGGGCAGCAGCAGCGCCTCGTGCGAGGTAAAGAAATCGACGGCCCGCAGCTGCGGCGTGTTGTCGGCCCCGAAGCCGCAGGCTGCCATGAAGGCCAGCGTCTCGCCGATCCGGTCGGCCAGCTCCTGATAGCGCTGACCCTGCGGGCTGGCCCGCACGAAGTCCGTGGTCCAGGCATGGAGCTGGTGCAGGTCGGCAAAACCGCCGCCCGCCAGCGCGCGCAGCAGATTCAGGGTGGCGGCACTGGCCGAATAGGCGCGAAGCAGGCGTTCGGGCTGGGGCACCCGCGCCTCGGGCGTGAAATCGGCGCCATTGATGATGTCGCCCCGGTAGCTGGGCAGACTCAGCCCGTCACGGGTTTCGGTATCGGCCGAACGCGGCTTGGCGAACTGACCCGCGATGCGCCCGAGCTTGACCACCGGCCGCGCTACCCCATAGGTCAGCACCACCGCCATCTGCAGCAGCACGCGGAAGGTTTCCTGAGCCGCCTCACCATCGAGCATGTCGAAGCTCTCGGCGCAGTCACCGCCCTGCAGCAGAAAGGCCCGCCCCGCCGCCACTTCGGCCAAGTGCGCACGCAGCGCCCGGACCTCGCCGGCAAAGATCAGCGGCGGGAATTTCTGCAATTGCGAGCAGACGGCGGCAAGCCGCACCGGATCGGGATACGCGGGCATCTGCCGCGCCGGCCTGGATCGCCAGGAATCCGGACGCCAGGATGATGAGGATGTGTTCATGGATTGACGCCGTTCCGAAGACTCGGGAGAAAGGGACTGGACGCGCCGGGATCAGCCCGATGTGCCGTCCTATATGTGCCGCCCTATTCTAGAGCGTGTCTTGAAGCTGTTCGTCCCGTGAAAGCCCCGCGGGACGTGTACGAGGCAGGGTTTGCGTCAGCAGCATCCCCAACGAGCCCAGAGGGGCCGGGCAACACAATGCCGCAGCTCCTGAAGGGCTTGCCCTCCGGTCTGGCGCCGACGGACAGCGGAGCGGCCGAGGTGCTACGAAACCGGTACAGACTGTCGGCGGTGCGGGCATCTTTTACGTGCGCGAACATTGCCGGCAACGCCTCGGTCGAATCATGATGATAGAGACGATATCGCGCCGGCAGCGGGCGGAAAGACGCGGCCGGCGTCGTCAGGGAAAGCCTGGGTGCCCGAGGGTGCTCGCAATTCCTATGATGTGTGTATCCCACACCTGCCGGGGCAGCCGGGCCCGTGTCGCGCAATGCGGCCGGAATGAACGCCCTGCCCCGGCCCCCGCACGGCAGTGCGGCCGATCGGCAGCCCACGGGCCGCTCTGCCGACGCATCAACCTGCAGGAGAGCTTCATGTCCGCATCCATTCCCACCTTCCGGCATTTCATCAACGGTCAGTATGTGGATTCCACCGGTGACGAGTATTTCGAGCTGATCAGCCCGGTGACGGGTCAGGTCAACGGACGCTCGCCCAATGCCACGCAGGCGGATATCGACAGCGCCTACGCGGCCGCCCGCGCAGCCTTCAAGGAATGGGGACGCAGCACGCCCTCGGCCCGGCAGAAGGCGCTGCTGGGTCTGGCCGATGCGGTGGAGCAGCACGGCCAGCGCCTGATCGACGCGCAGAGCCGCAATACCGGTCAGCTGAAGCACCTGATCGCCAGCGAGGAGGTGGCGGTCTCGGCGGATCAGATCCGCTTCTTCGCCGGCGCCGCCCGTTTTCTGGAGGGCAAGGCCACCGGTGAATACATGAGCGGGCTGACATCCAGCATCCGCCGCGAGCCGCTGGGCGTGGTCGGTCAGGTCACGCCGTGGAACTATCCGCTGATGATGGCGGTCTGGAAGATCGCGCCGGCGCTGGCAGCCGGCAACACGGTGGTGCTGAAACCCAGCGATACCACCCCGGAGAGCACGCTGGTGTTGGCGGAGCTGGCCGCGCCCTTCTTTCCCAAAGGCGCCTTCAATGTGGTGCTGGGCAAGGCCGATGCCGGTGCCCGCGTGGTGTCCCACAAAGGGGCGGCGCTGGTCTCGATCACCGGCTCGGTGCGCGCCGGCCTGGAGGTGGCAGCCTCGGCAGCGGCCAACCTGACCCGCTGCCATCTGGAGCTGGGCGGCAAGGCGCCAGTGGTGGTGTTCGAGGATGCCGATCTGGAGAAGGCAGCCAACCACATTGCGATGACCGGCTATTTCAACGCCGGCCAGGATTGCACGGCGGCCACCCGCGTGCTGGTGGCCGCCCCGGTGCATGACGAATTCGTCCGTCTGCTGGTGGCGGCGGCGAAAGCCACCCGTTTCGGTGATCCGGACGACGAGGACGCGCTCTATGGTCCGCTGAACAATGCGAACCAGCTGAAACGGGTGCAGGGCTTCATCGAACGCCTGCCCGCGCACGCCCGGATCGAAACCGGCGGCCGACAGGCCGATCGTCCCGGCTACTACTTCGAGCCGACCGTGATCACCGGGTTGCAGCAGCAGGACGAGGCCATCCAGACCGAGGTCTTCGGCCCGGTCATCACCGTGCAGGCCTTCGAGGATGAGGCCGATGCCATCGCCAAGGCCAACGGGGTCGAGTACGGGCTGGCCTCCAGTGTCTGGACGCGGGATCACGGCCGCGCCACACGGCTGTCGCGCGAGCTGGATTTCGGCACGGTCTGGATCAACACCCATATCCCGCTGACCGGCGAGATGCCGCACGGCGGCTTCAAGCACTCGGGCTATGGCAAGGATCTGTCGGCCTATGCCTTCGAGGAGTACACGCGCATCAAGCACGTGATGAGCGCCAACGACTGAGCGCAGCC
>JBHADS010000261.1:0-3394 GCA_041855185.1 Lautropia sp.
CGATCCCGAGCCAGTTTCACACCTTTTTCCAAGGCTTCCACCATCGAATCCACGTCGATGTCACCACAGATGATGTTCGGGCTGTAGTGCAGCAGATCCTGCTTGACGCCACAGCGATTGGTGACAGCCACTGCCCCGCTGGCCGCCAGATCGAGCGGAGGGTAACTGGGATGGGGGGTATACATCAGACTCAAACCCAGATCCATCGTTTTCATCAGATCGAGATAACCCGCCCAATCAAGCGTGGCATGCGTTTTCAGGGAAACGCCCTCCCCAAGACTCAGCTCCGGCATCGAAACACCGACGAAGTGCAGATTCCAAATCTGCGGATCAAGCACTCCCCGATCCAGCGCAGCCTGCACGATGTCCACACCGCGATAGAACAGGTTACGCGCGTGCCCCGGGCGGGCGTAGAAGAAGAAATCCAGCCTGGTCTTTTGCCCATCACCCGGCAGCGCCTTGACGGCGTGCGGGAAGGCGGGCTCGAACCAGATGGCCGTATCCCCGAAAGGCGGCAGACCGGACTGGTTGAGATGCTTGTACAGCAACTCGGAGTTGATGATCACGTTCAGTGAACGATCGGACAGCAGTTCGGTGCAGCGCAGGTGTTCGTCGTTGAACGGATAGAACATCCGTTCGTCCTCCTGCAGCAGATAGAAGACATTGCGCGTACCCAATGCATTCTTGACGCTCTCGGTCGTCCACCAGCTCGTGGTGATCAGGATATCGTCGGGACCGATGGCCACTTTCGCCAGATTGTCGTGCACCGAGACGAAAGAAAAATGCACGTCACCATCGAACGCAACACCTGCGTTCTTCAGGATGACGCCGATATTGCTTTCGACGGCCGGCTCTTCCCGAGTGACGATATGCAATGGCAAGCCGGTTTTTTTCGCAACCAGCGCCGACAGAATGATGGAGGTTGCCACACCACCGAACAGACTGCTCTTTCCGATGCTGTCCGTCACCATGACGACCTGGCGTGTACCTGACTGCGCCGGGTAGACGCCCATCGCTTTCTGACGAAAGAACACCCGATTGTTGAGATCATCCCGGCTGATACGACCCGACACGGCATCCAGGCCCGCCAAAGCGGCATCTGTGGCGGCCACCTGACCCTTGCGGATACGGCCTCCGGAAACGATTTCCAAGCCTTTGTAGAACAGCGCCCTGCGCCCCTTGTAGCGCAGATACCAGGCAATTTTCTCTTTCAACGTCAGCTGCTGCATCGACACCCTCTTGTCTTTGGATATTGAACCTTGGTGTATTGAACCTCGACGCCCTGAATACACCCGTCCGTCACAGACGGCTGCGACGCCGCACGTTTCTCAGCCACCCGGACCAACGCCAGCTACGGGAAGCAAAAACAGTCTTCAATTCATCTTCAAGCCCTCGGATACGGGTCTGATACTGATCGATACGCGTCAGGTTTTCTATGTTCTCGCGTGACTGGGCTGCAACCTGTGCCTCCGAACGCGCAAGCTGCTCACGCAGCTGCGCCAACTCGTGCTGCAGGCCGGACACTTCTGCACGCATTTGCGAGAGGGACTCGACCGCCAATGTCACGGGCAACTGCGTGGCATCACTGAGACGATGCTCCGCTCTGCGAGGTGCCAGCGAACTGGAAAACATCGTTTCCAGCAGGAGCCACACTTTCACATCGTCCTGGCTGACATCGTAGCCACAGGCGTCCGCCAGCGCGATCACAACACGCGCCAATGAACCCAGGCCGTCTTTGGGGGCAAGTCCTACCTGCAGCGTATGCAGCACACCACGCAGCAGCACCCAGCCGGCTGGCACCGGACAGGAAATCTGCCATTCCTGATCGATCAGGTGCGTACCGCCCCCGGCATCGAGCAGGAGATTGAACGGTGCGTGGTCCACCAACGCACCCGGAAGAACCCAATGACGCAATGCCCGCGCGCCGCGCTCTTGCCCCTGCACCGGTACCGTGGCAGACGAGTGCGCCTCAGACGGCTCGCCCGCGCCAATCGGAAACGCGGACACAGAATCCTCCAACATCGACAGAGGAGACCGCCCCAGTTCGGCATGCGCCAACATCGCTTGCGCCCAAGGCTTGAATGCCTGGACCACCGTCTGCACATCACCGTGCTGAACGTGCGCACGCACGATATCCCAAGCCTGCTGACGACCAGGCACATAGTCCGAGTCCTGCGGATCCAGCTTGATGGCGGCGGCCTCGCCGAACGGCACAGCGGCCTCTGCCGAAGGGATCAAACGGCGTTTGCCAACACGAATACGCTGATCGGACTGCGGAACAAAAACCGTCTCGGTGCAGAATCCGGGCTGGCGGTGTACCGCATATGTCCAGGCCAGCGCAGCCTGCTGCCAGGCCGCATCCGGCGTGACAGCCGGTCTTTCCGCTACCACAAGGAATGAATTGCTGAAATCGCCCAACAGACCGTTGTCCGCCAGCACGCGGTTGACCATCGCTTCATCAAAGAAGCGCAGCATATTGCCGCTGTAATCTTCGCTGAAACTGCGCAGCAGCAGATCCACGGCGTTGAATTCCGGATGGGCGAGCGCCGCATCGCTGAGCACGATGTTCGGCACCTTGTAGTCGGGGAAAGGGTACATCCAGCGCTGCTGCGACAGCCCTGCCCGGCTCAGCACCTCGGACAGCGCCTTGCGGCCGAAGGTGCGCACACCACCGGTAGGCTGGTAGAGATCCTGGATGCCGGAGAACAGGCTGCCGAGATGGTCCTCGCTGCAGCCGTTGAAGTATTTGAGGCCGAGCTGGTTCTCGATGGCGATGACGACGCGGCCGCCCGGTTTGAGGTGGCGCATGGCCGAGGCCAGATAGGCCTGATAGGGGTCCCGTGCCTTGGAATAGGCGCCGGCATATTCGAGCACACCGATCAGCGTGACCCAGTCGTACTGGCCCTCGACATCGGCCGCCTGCAGATCGTCGGCGATGACGGTGACGTTGGGCAGATCCTGGCAGCGGGCAGCTGCGACGCGTGCACGGGCGAGGCTACCCTCGACGGCGGTGATCTCGGCGCCGGCCTCGCCCAGGTAGCGCGTGATGGCGCCGGTGCCGCAGCCCAGTTCCAGCACGCGCTCGCCCGGTTTGATGTCGAGCGGCCGCAGCAGACAGTGGCGTGCACGGCTGAAGTGATAGCGGGTGGACCAGTCGACAATCTTGTCCAGCCATTCATTGGAGAAGGTGCTGCGGTCCTGCACGGACAGAACGATGTCGAGCAAACGGCGCTCGGCTTCCTCCCCTTCCGAATAGCCGAAAGCCTCGGCGCCCGGTCGGAAGTAGAGGTTGTAGTCCGCGTCTTTCAGATAGCTCATGCTTGTCCTTCGATTTCTACCCGCATATCGAAATCAGCCAGCCCATAGCAACGGGATTGGCGGCTGACGTGGATCA
>JBHADS010000262.1:0-3074 GCA_041855185.1 Lautropia sp.
CACACGCCAGACGGTGCAGTGCAGGCGTTTGGCCGCCTCCGCCTCGTTGTGCCAGCACAGGCGGGCTTCGTCTGCGGTCGAGCCGGGCAGCAGCATCAGCTTGGTGAAGTAGTTGCCCTGGGTCCACTGATTGAGCACGCCATAGCTGACCTGTGCGTCGAGGGCGAAGCTGAAGCTCCGGTCGGCGTGCAGGTTGGGCTCCAGGGGGGCAAGCTGCTCGCCGGCCTCCTGCCAGCGGGGCCCCCACTGGGACTCCGAGGTCTTGGCATCCGAGCCGATCTCGGCGTGGTTCCCTGTCACCGTCAGCATGACGCTGCTCGTCATCATCCGGAAAGTCCGGCTGGGCTGGGTGGGGCGGAGGTCGTTTTTGATGCTCCATTTGGTCCACGCGTCCAGTCGATAGGTGCCGTCTTTCACCGGCGCATAAGCAAAGAACTTCTCGTCGCACGGTGCGTTGATCTGACCGAAGAAACGCGAATATGCCGAGGGCGTGCCGGGCAGGCGGGTATAGGTCGAGGGTGCCAGCGTCACGTCGGCATCGGTTGCCGGCAGTCTGGCGGCCTGCTCGGTCCTCAGGAGGGGGCCATCGTGCGAGGTGGCGGGCAAGACGTTCTGACAGACTTTCTGGTCCATCATGCTCAGCAGCACATCGCCGCGCACGCCGCCCGACGAAATGGGCGCGGCGGTCGTGGACTCGGTGCTCACTTTGGCGGCGGTCTGGGTTTCGGGCACGACTGGCTGGCTGCGGCCGGGATCGTTGCCGGTAGCTGTGGTACTGCTGACGGGGGTGGCAGCATCGGCGCTGCTCGTGCTGCCATCATCGGTGCTGCCGTTGTCGGTGCTCACGTCGGCCCCGGTGCTGGCATCGGTGGGGGATGGGAGCGAGAGCGTGATGGTGCCGGAGCTGTCCGTGGGGTTCTGCACCCTGGCCAGGGCTTCGGTCGCGGCGCCATCGGTTGCCGAGGGATTGGCCGAGACGGCCCGTTCGGTGGTGCCGTCAGTGCTGCCACCACCACCGCAGGCAGCGAGCAGCAGGCTCAGTGCTGCAGCCGTCAGGGGCTGAGCCAAGGATTTCTGGGCTTGGGTAGGGAACATGGTTCATGTCTCCTTTGAAATATCGTGGAATCAATTCCATTCACAGGCAATACACATGGGCGCTTGCCATCTCGAAGTCAGCGGCTGTGCGCTGTTTCCGGATGTGCAAAGCAAAGCGATCCGCAGCGATCCGCGATCTTGATGTCGCTTGTTCTGTTTGCTCCTGCATGAGCCGCCTCGTATGCACGCGGTGCAGGGCCGCAGGGAGCGAGTGCCATCGAGCACCCCTCCATCGAGCACCCCCTATATCTCCAAGCCTACGCCTGTTGTGAGCCCTTGGGGATAAAAATGTCGATTTTTATATATATTAAAGACAGTGTTTGCATATATGTAAATCAATAATTTTCTCTCGTGTTCGTCGGTGTATTTATGTTTTCATGGGTTAATGATTTTGTTTTGATAACAGATGAATGTTGATTTTGAAGTGCATGTTGGACCTGGACGGATGGCGCTGCGTTTCGGCCTGTCAGTCGCCAGAGCCACGCAAAGAAAAAGGGGCAGCGTTGTGCTGCCCCCGGCGGGTGTCTGATGGGTCTGGAACGGGATGACCAGGATCAGCCGCTCAGCGCGCTGCGCCAGTACAGGAAGCCGCTTTCACCTGGGATCGGAGAACGGTCGTCCACGATGTACTGATCCACCCGTTCCAGCTGCTGGCCGCGTGCCCAGTTGGTGGGGACTCGCCAGACGGTGCACTGCAGGCGCCGGATGATGACGCTTTCGACGTTCCAGCACAGCCGCGCCTCATTGGCGGTATCTCCGCGCAGCAGCATCAGCTTGGTGAAATGGGTGTCCTGATTCCACTGGTTCAGCACCCCGTAGGAAACCTGGGTGTTCATGCCGAAGCTGAAGTCCTTGGCGGCGACCATGGTCAGGCTTTCGGAGCTGATCTTGTCGGCGGGGGTGTTGGGATAGAAGGCGGTGTTCAGGGTGAGGCTCGGTCCCAGCACAATCGTCTCGGCGCCGATCGTCAGGGGCACGGTGACACGCAGTGTATTGAACAGCCGCGAGGCTCTGGAGGTGCGGGTGTTCTCCTTGGTGCTGGGGCCGGCCCAGGCATTCAGGGCGTAGGCACCAGCCCTAGCCGCGGCATAGGGGTAGTAGCGCGGGTCGCATCCCACGCTCGAGATGGAAGAAGCGTCGAGACTGGGGGCGCCGGGCACGCCGACGTAGTTTGTCGGGTCAAGGTACACGTCGGCTGTCACGAAGGGCAGTGCGTCCGCTTCCGTGCCGGTGACGGCTGTGCCGTTGTGCGCGGTGGCTAGAACCGGGTCTTTGCAGACCTTCTGATCCATCATGGTCAGCAGGACATCGCCGCGTACATGGGTAGTCGAAACGGTCGAACCGGAGACGACGATCGGGGTGACGACGGCGGGCGTGCCCGCGTCCGGTGTGGGGGTCGTGGTTCCGGGCGTGGTGGGGGTGCCGTTGCCGGTCGTGATGGTGCCCGAGCTGTCGAGTGAGGGGCTGGCCGAGACGGCCCGGTTGCTGCCGCCCGCGCTGCTGCCGCATGCGGAGAGCAGCAGGCACAGCACGACAGCCGTCAACGGGATGGCGTGGCTTTGGGTGGAGGCGTGGGGCGGGGTATGCATGGTCTTGTCCTCGGAATGGCGGATGGCGCGACGGCTCGATCAGAAAAACTTCCGCTCACTCTAGGTTACGCCTGCTGCCAACGTCAGGGGGAAAACTCAGGCTGTTTTTGTTGAACCGCGACGGTTCTTTTATTTTTGTAAATAGATGTCACGTCATACGAAAACGGCCCAGCGTCACTCAGTGTCAGCGCCCGGTGCCTTGCCTGCCGCCGCCCGGTGCGCAGGCGCATCCCGGGCGCTGCAAGGCGACCGCGCTCGCGGCCTCAGTGTGCGGGCTTGCCGCGCAGTTTCTGGATGGCACCCACCACGAGCGCGACGATGACACCGGCAATCAGGCCGATGGCGGCCTCACCCAGCATCAGCGCCAGGGCCTGTATCCAGCCGGCAAAC
>JBHADS010000263.1:0-2823 GCA_041855185.1 Lautropia sp.
ACGCCGGCTTCGAGCAGGATGCGCACGGCCTCGGCGGCGATCAGCGGGGTCTGTTCGGCCGGTTTGGCGAGCACGGTGTTGCCGGCGGCCAGCGCAGCCGAGACCTGACCGCTGAAGATCGCCAGCGGGAAGTTCCAGGGGCTGATGCACAGCACGGTGCCCAGCGGACGATGGCTCTGGTTCTGGAACTCGGCCTTGACCTGATTGCCGTAGTAACGCAGGAAATCGACCGCCTCGCGGATCTCGGCGATGGCATTGGGCAGGGATTTGCCGGCCTCGCGGATCACCAGCCCCATCAGGATCGGCGTCCGGTCCTCCATGATCTGGGCAGCGCGCAGCAGGCACTCGGCCCGTTCCTCGACCGGGGTGTCCCGCCAGCCAGGGGCGGCCTTGGCCGCGGTGTCCAGAATCGTGTCCAGATCGGCGCGGTTGGCCTCGACCACATAGCCGACCACGTCCTGATGGTTGGCCGGGTTCAGCACCGGGTGTCCGCCCTCGGGGCAGTGATGGCCGCTGCGCGACGGGGTGGCTGCCGTGCCGCCTTCGGGGACGGGACGGTTGCCCGGCAGCGCCAGCCAGGGAGAGGCGGCGCTGGCCATCAGCCCGGTCGACAGGGTTGCCAGTTGCTGTTCGTTGGCCAGATCGACGCCGGCCGAGTTCAGCCGGTAGCCGAAGCTTTCCTTGGCGTAGAGATCGGCCGGCAGCGGGATCAGCGGGTGCGGGGCGCCGGCCGGCGAGATGGCGGCAGCTTCCTCGACCGGATCGGCGATCAGATCCTCGATCGGGATGTTCGGGTCGCTGACCCGGTTGACGAAGGAGGTGTTGGCGCCGTTCTCCAGCAGCCGGCGCACCAGATAGGCGAGCAGCGTCTCGTAGGTGCCCACCGGGGCATAGATCCGGCAGGGCCGGTTCAGCCCGCCTTCCGAGACCGGCCCCGTCACCTGCTCATAGAGCGGCTCGCCCATGCCGTGCAGGCACTGGAACTCGTATTGGCCGGGATAGTAGTTGTGGCCGGCCATCTCGTGGATGGTGGCCAGGGTGCGGGCGTTGTGGGTGGCAAACTGCGGGTAGATCGCGTCCGGTGCGCGCAGCATCTTCTCGGCGCAGACCAGGTACGAGACATCGGTGTAGACCTTGCGGGTGTAGACCGGGTAGCCGTCCATGCCGTCGAGCTGGGCGCGCTTGATCTCGCTGTCCCAGTAGGCGCCTTTCACCAGACGGATCATCAGCCGGTGGCGGCTGCGCCGGCCCAGATCGATCAGATAGTCGATCACGAAGGGGCAGCGCTTCTGATAAGCCTGCACCACGAAGCCGATGCCGTTCCAGCCGGCCAGCGCCGGGTCGAAGCACAGTGATTCGAGCAGATCCAGCGAAATCTCCAGCCGGTCGGCCTCCTCGGCATCGATGTTCAGGGCGATGTCGTAGTGGCGGGCGAGCAGGGCCAGATGGCGCAGGCGCGGCAGCAGCTCGCCGAAGACCCGCTCGGCCTGGGCGCGGCTGTAGCGCGGGTGCAGGGCCGAGAGCTTGATCGAGATGCCCGGACCCTCGTAGATACCCCGGCCGGCCGATGCCTTGCCGATGGCGTGGATCGCCGTTTCATAGGCTTCGAGGTATTTCCGGGCGTCCTCGTCGGTGGCGGCCGCCTCGCCAAGCATGTCGTAGGAGTAGCGGAAGCCCTTGGCTTCGTACTTGCGGGCGTTGTTCAGCGCTTCCCCGATGGTTTCGCCGGTCACGAACTGCTCGCCCATCATCCGCATCGCGATATCGACGCTCTTGCGGATCAGCGGCTCGCCACCCTTGCTGATCAGGCGCGACAGCGAGGACGACAGGCTGCGTTCGCTGTTGGTGGACACCAGCTTGCCGGTCAGCATCAGCCCCCAGGTGGTGGCGTTGACGAAGACCGAGGAGGAGTGGCCGAGGTGGGATTTCCAGTCGCCGTGGCTGATCTTGTCGCGGATCAGGGCATCGCGGGTCTCGCTGTCGGGAATGCGCAGCAGCGCTTCGGCCAGGCACATCAGGGCCACACCCTCCTGGCTGGACAGCGAGAACTCCTGGATCAGCGCTTCGACGCCACCGTTCTTCTGGCGCCGGCGCAAGCCCTCGACCAGCTTCTTGGCCAGTGCCCGCACCTGGTTGGCCTGGGTGGCATGGGCGGTGGCGGGTTCGCGCGCTTGCTTCAGCAGCCAGGACACCGCCTCGGGTTCGGAACGGCGCCAGGCTGCGGTGATGGCGGCGCGGCGCGGTGTCTGCGGTGCCACACCCTGGGCAAATTCCAGGAAGGGCTGGGTGCTGGGGGCGCCGTCGGTCTGTGCGCCGTACAGGGGCAGCGCCTTCAGGCCCGGAGCGCCAGCCTGCAGCTCGGGCGGCAGGTAGCCGCGTTCGATGTTCTCGATATAGCTGAGCAGCGCCTGTTTCACCAGCCAGGGCAGGGTGCGGTGATTGCGTTCAGCCGTTTGTTTGAGGCGACTGTGCAGGGCCTCGTCCACCTTGATGTTCAGGTTGATGGTGCTCACGATGGGGGTGTCTCCAATGATCCGTGCCCTGCCTGGGGCTCGGATCGTCATGCTCAAGCAACGAAGTGAAGGGACGGAGGGGATCGGGCGGGCCCGATCGTTCATTCAGCAGCGTATCACTTTTTTGCGGAGGAAAAAGCAGCCGGGGTGAATGCCCTTAGAGCGTGTTATGAACGTATTCGTTCCCGCGCTGGTCCCAAAACCGTGTGCTGGCAAGGCGCCACGCGCCGTCAAGGCTGGCTGCCTTGTCAAGCGTGGCAACACAGTCCAGCGCGCGGTTTTGGGACCAGCCCGCCGGGAAAGCCCCGCA
>JBHADS010000264.1:0-3209 GCA_041855185.1 Lautropia sp.
CAGCGTCGCCCCCTGGGTCGACGAAATGATCGTGGTGGACACCGGCTCGACCGACCGCACCGTCGAAATCGCCCGCGCCCACGGCGCCACCGTCTACCACCGCCGCTGGACCAACGACTTCGCCGCTGCCCGCAACGCCGCGCTCGCCAAATCCAAGGCCGACTGGAACCTCATCCTGGACGCCGACGAGTGGCTGGTGTCGGGAGGGGAGTATCTGCAGTGGCTGCGCACCTCGAGCGAGCGGATGGTTCACCATATCCGTGTCGACAGCGCGCTCGGCAACCAGGACAACACATTACAGACCTCACACTATATTCCACGCATCATTCCCCGTGGCGTGCGCTACAAGGGTCAGATCCACGAGCAGCCCAACCATCGCCTTCCCTTCCGGAAGTCCGATCTGGTTGTTCTTCACGATGGCTACATGCCTGCGCAGCTTCAGGGCAAGCGGGGCCGCAATATGGAGCTTTTGTTGCAGGAAGTGAAGAACAACCCAACGGAACCTTATTACCACTACCAGCTTGGCAAGGAATACGATATCCAGAACGACCATGCCAAGGCTCTGGAGTACTACCAGACAGCGCACCGAATGTTTCCTGGCATTTCATCATGGCATCACGACATGATCATCCGGATGCTGGAATGCATGAAAATTCTGGGAAAGATCGAGGATGCAATGATCTTTGCCTCGGACGAAATGCCCAACTGGCAGCATTCCCCTGATTTTCATGTGGCCGTCGGCCATATCTTGCTGGAGCAGATGAACCGGCGGCCGGACCAAGGCCCTTCCCTGTTGCCGATGATCGAGGAATGCTGGCTGAGCGCCCTGCGCGTGGGTGACAGCCCCGACCTGCCCGGCACCATCAAGGGCCAGGGAAGCTTCATCGCTGCCCAGAAGCTCTGGGCACTGTACGATGCCAGAAAGGACTACGAGAATGCCGAGAAGTATGACGCCATGTATCGGCGGCTCTATCAGGAGTACAAGGACACGCTGAATCAGGCAAGTGCGTCCAACACGGAGATGGCGACAGTTCAGACCCCTTGACGCGCGAACGGCACCGGGGCGATGGGACGAGCATCCTGCGTCCGTCGCTTCAGGTGCCACGTACTCCGGCGCATGCCTCACCCCCTCCAAGGGAGCCTTCACGGCTCCCTTGTGCTTTCAGACCGATTCAGACAGCAAACTGCAATCCCTGTTCAGATTCCGGGAACAGGCTCGCTGCGTTTCTGCATCAAGATCGACGTGCTCCAACTCAGCCAGACTCGCTCCTAGGCACGGTCCACCCGGCGCATGATGGACCCAGAACCTGCGTGCCGAACGGCACGGAAGCGCCCCGAGCACGGCCACTGCATCCTGGGGGTGATGGCAGAGCCAGATCTTCGAAGGTTCCAGACGATGGCAGAGCGCAGCCAACTCCTCGGCTTTGTCCCAAAGATTGGATGAGCGACTGATAACAAGAGACACGCCAGGAAACTGCACACGCAGCTTCTGCACGGCTTCCGCCGACTTGGCATAGCTTCCGAACAGGTCGGTCAGATAGAGGACAGGATTGGGTGTTTTCTCCACCAGGCTCTGCATCAATCTCAGCATGCTCCCCTCTTCGCACAGATCAGTAGCTACCAAAAGACTAGTCGCCTCCTGAGCAGGCGTACAACCTTGCTCATTTGGACGATTTCCTGGTACCTGATCTGTCGAAAGATCGTTTCCTTTCCCGCGAGATTCCAATTCTTCACCGGGCGAGCATAACTTCTCCATCCTCGGCAAGCTCTCCGCCATTCTTTTCAACAGGCGGTCGAAGGAAGGATAATAGCGTGCATGTCCAGCGATTCCCGGCTGCCGATGATGCTGTGTCACCGCCACGATGATCTCGAGCAGCCCATGATCATATTTTTCGTGGTGAATGAACTGCTCGACATGCCAGTCGCTATCCTCGATGATCTGGAACACCGGCGCCAGCTCTTTTACATTACCCTCTACGGAGAACGTCGACACTTCCAATGTTCCTGAGGACAAGGACTTAAGTGGAGAGGGGAAGCCCCTGCCTATTCGGGTGATTTTCTCACTAAGGACCATTCTCGGCCGATGTGCTTTCCAAACCCCTGCAGCGAAATCCAGCAATGCAGAGTACTCCGGTAAAGTATCGACCCCTCTGAAAAGTTCCAGTTGTTGCTCCATCACCTGATAGAACAAGGGTGTACCAAAATCCTGCGAGAACAAGGGCAGCATCTGCTGCTCATCGAACCATGTCACACAGGCATCGAACACCGGCCCCGCCTCAGTGTCCGGACGCAGCTCCGAAAGCACCGGCGTCCCATTGGAAAGACTGACGAAAGCACGGACCTGCTCGAAACGAGAGCAATCATAACTGTGCAGATTCAGAAGCGCCTTGCTCTGCCTGAGAACATTGTCCCGTGCGGACCCATAAGCAATCTGCTGCATCGCGTGAACCCGAATGCCGCTGGATTCGATACGCCTGATGAGATCCAATCGGCGATCGTTCAGAATTCCGATGAACAACAGATCGATAGGACGTTCCTGAAGCGGAACCGCTCTATCTGATCGTGGACTCATGTACGGAGCATATCCGAATGAAACGATCGGTACTTCTTCGGGATAATTGCTATAGAAAGGAGGATTTCTGCGATCGTAGTCGACCACGATGGTATGCCGAAGCAGCTTCCGGTAGTAATCCCCAACATCTGCCCCATTGTCAGCCAGTTGCTCAAGATTCACCAAGATACAGCAATGGTCTCGCAACAGCCCCGGATCGAAACCATTGTGTGCGCCAAAGATGAAGTTGACTGCATCCCGGCGAAGAACATTCTTCTCGAAACTCGTGTTACTGCTCAGACGGCTGAACTGATAGTAAAAGTAGCGTGCGGGATCCAGAAGAGCATCAGCATAGAGATAGTCCGCTGGATGAATCAGACAGATATGAATGGCCGGAAGCTTGTTCATCTTCGTACTGTCCGCTGCAACGCGAGCGGATCGGCTGGGTGAATTGGAATGAGTGGAAGCCAGAAAAAAGGCGATAGTTTTCCGGCACCGGAACGCCGGAACTATCGCCTCGAAAGCTTCGCATTGCGTTGAAGCGGCCCCTCGGGGCCTTCTCAGTGAATGGCGCCCGCCTTGCGTGCCTTGCCCGCACGCGCAGGTGGTTCGCACAGTCCGCAGACGAAGCGGTCTTCCAGCTCGTAAGGATGGTTGA
>JBHADS010000265.1:0-5054 GCA_041855185.1 Lautropia sp.
CAATGCAGGCCCAGAGCATGATCAGCCGGCCAGGGCGTCGTTGGCGGAATGCCAGACTGCCGGCAGTGACAGGGCGGCACACGCCCCCGCCGCATGCCGAAGCCGGCTGCTGCGCGTTGCCGGCAGCAGGGCTCGGGTGCCGGGTTGCTCGGATGGCTCGTTGGAGAGGGGGTCGGCGGGGCGCAGCCCAATCGGGCGCGTGGGTCGGGCACCGCCCCGACATTTGAGAACTTGCAGGCTGGCATCTGCCAGCAGTTGCACGCGCAGTGCCGCAGGCGAGTGCTGTGCGGCATGGCGGCTGTGGCGCAGCAGAAAGCCCAGGCACTGCCCCTGATCGGCCGCCAGTTGCAGCCGGCGCAGGGCGGCATGGTCGGCTTGTGCCGGCCAGCCGATGACGGCTGCGCAGCTGCCCGAGCGCAGGCATTGCTCGAAGGCCCAGAGCCGCTCGCGCCCCTCGGCCTCGATGATGTCGAGCCAGTCGAGACGCACACCGGCCGCCACCCAGGCCCGTGCGTAGGGGAGAAAGGGCGGCGAGATCAGCACCACCCGCTGCTTGCTGCGGGTGAGCCGGGCGATGGTGGGCAGCAGCAACTGCAGCTCGCCCAGGCCGCAGCCCGGGTGCAGCACCTCGGTGAGCGCACCCGGCGGCCAGCCGCCCAGGGGCAGGGCGGCATCCAGCGCGGCCAGGCCGGTGGGCACGCCCAGTTCGGCCGGGACGGCGCCCTGAGCCGGCCAGATCTGGCGGTGATCCAGCAACTGTCGCAATGCGGTGGCGTTCTTCATCGCTCTGCCTCCGATTCCATCAGCCGCGCCTCAGCAGCCCGCAATAGATGCCCTCGATGGCGAAATCCTCGATCGGGTCGGGATCGATCGGCTGGTGATGGGGGTTGCGGGGCAGCAGACGCAGCCGGCCTCCCTGTGCGTGCAGCCGCTTGATGGTGATGCCTTCGCCGACGCGGGCGATGACGATCTGCCCATGCGCGGCTTCGGGTGTGCTTTTGCCGGCCACCAGATCGCCGTCGAGAATGCCGTCGTCCTGCATCGAATCGCCCTGGACGCGCAGCAGAAAATCCGGCCTGGGGCGAAAGATCCAGCGATCGACCACGAGTTCGCGCTCGATCTGCCCGCCCGCCAGGATCGGCAGCCCGGCCGCCACACGGCCCACCAGGGGTAGCACCAGGCTGTCAAGCTCGGTGCCGGCTTCGGCAGCGCGCAGCCCGGAAGCCGACGGGGCCGCCGTGCGCCCCGTGTGGGCATGGGCGAGCAGCACCTCAGCTGCCGCCTTTGGCGCCGTGGTGGCCGGCACGGTGGCATCCCCGGTATCCAGCAGCCGGATGCCGCGTGCCTTGTTGGGCGAGAGCTGGATGAGTCCCTTGGCGGCAAGCGCCTGCAGATGCTTGGCAGCCCCGGTGGGGCTGGACCAGCCGAAGGCTGCCATCAGCTCATGGAGCGTGGGGGGCAGCCCGTTGGCCTGGATCTGCTGGCGCAGGTAGTCGAGCACCTGCTGCTGTCGTGCGGTCGGCTTCATGGTGTAAATTATTACACCATCTTCGATGGGCCGACAAGTGCGAGGAGCCGGCAAGCTTCGGAATGGGGCCACCCGGAAACAGGGCAAGCCTGGAATGGGGATGACAGAGATAAGAGGCCCGACACAGCCCCCGGAATGAGGACGATATCCCCGGTTCGGGACGGGCTGCCGAATCGGGGATAGTGGCTCCGCTAAGGGCTCAGAGCGGGATCTTGATTTTCTGGCCGTCCGGGTTTCCGTGGCCTTCGGGCTGGGCGGCATCCTTCAGTGCCGGCTGTGCCTTGGGCTGACGCTTGATGATCCAGTCATCGAAGTTCTCGACCGACATCGGTTTGCCCAGCAGGAAGCCCTGCAGCTCGTCGCACTGCAGATCGAGCAGGATGTTGCGCTGCTCCTCGGTCTCGACGCCTTCGGCCACGACGCGCAGCCCGAGCTGATGGGCGAGCTGGATCACGGCGCCGACGATGGCCTTGGCGTCGGGGCGACTCGTGATGTCGGCCACGAAGCTGCGGTCGATCTTCAGTTGGCAGGCCGGCAGCTGGCGCAGATGGCTGAGGCTGGAATAGCCGGTGCCGAAATCATCGATCGACAGATAGACGCCGATCTGCGACAGGGCCTCGAAAGCGCGCTGCGTGCTGCCGATGTCCTCCATCGCCACGGTTTCAGTGATTTCGCAGAGCAGCTGGGCGGGATCGACCTGATGGCGGGTCAGCGCTTCCTGAATCCGGCTGGCCAGATTCTCCGTGCGCAGCTGATGCACCGACAGGTTGATGGCGACATGGATCTTCATGCCGCTGTCGGCCCAGACGCGCATCTGCCGGCAGGCTTCGTCGATCACCCAGTTGCCCAGGCTGTTGATCAGCCCGAAGCGCTCGGCAATTGGAATGAACACGCCGGGTCCGATCATGCCGCGCAGCGGATGCTTCCAGCGCAGCAGGGCTTCCACGCCGCGGAAGCCCCCCATCCGGGCATCGACCTTGGGCTGATAGTGCAGCTCCAGCTCCTTGCGCTCGATCGCATGGCGCAGATCGCTGAGCAGATTGAGCTGCTCCAGCGCGTGACCGCCGTCATCCATGTGCGACTCGAACAGGGCATAGGTGCCACCGCCAGCGCGCTTGGCCGTATACATCGCGGCGTCGGCATGGATCACCAGCTGATCGTGGTCGCCATGATCGGGGTACATCGCCACGCCCACCGAGCCGGACAGCGTGACCTTGCGCCCGTTGATTTCGAGCGGTTCGGAAAACGCCTCGATCAGCCGCCGGGCCAGCGTGGCGCAGTCGGCGATGTCGCTGACATCCTCGACCAGCACGATGAACTCATCGCCACCGATACGCGCCACCGTGTCGCTGTCGCGCGTGACCAGTATCAGGCGGCGGGCCGCTTCCTTCAGCACCTCGTCGCCGATGGCGTGGCCGAGCAGGTCGTTGACGGGCTTGAAGCCGTCCAGATCGACGAAGAGCACCGCGATCTTGCTGCCATCCTGGCTGATCTGCCGATGATTGTGCTGGCGGTGATAGCGTTGCAGCGCATGGGCCAGCCGGTCCTCGAACAGCAGGCGATTGGGCAGTCCGGTCAGTGGGTCCAGAAAAGCACGCCGGCGCAGTTCCTCGTTGGCCGATTCGAGCTGCACGTTGGCTGCCGTCAGCGAGCTGCGCATCCGGGCATCCATCACCGAGGTGAACAGCGTCATCGCCAGCAGGGCGATGGTGGAAACCGACACGATCGTGCCGAGCTGCAGGCCGGCCAGCGCATCGGCGCTGAGACACAGCGAATCGAGCGGGAACTGCGCCGCCTCCATCCCCGTGTAGTGCATGCCGCAGATCGCCAGCCCCATCACCATCGCGGCCACCGGCTGCAGCAGCAGCCCCTTGCGCTCGCTGACCCTGCGCAGTCCGGCAAAGATCAGCAGGGCGGCGGCCGAGGCAACCACCGCGATCACCGCCGAAGCCGCCACCAGCCCCATATCCCAGACGATGCCCGGCTGCATGTCCAGCGCCGCCATGCCCAGATAGTGCATGGCGCAGATACCCAGCCCCATTGCCAGGGCGCCGACGATCACGTGGCGGGCTGTCATCGTCGGGCGGCTGGCCACGAACAAGGCGATGGCCGAGACCAGCACTGCCGTCACCCAGGAGACGATCGTCAGCCCGACCGTATAGCCCAGATCGATGACGAGGCTGAAAGAGAGCATGCCGACGAAGTGCATGCACCAGATCCCGGTGCCCATCGTGACCGATCCACCGATCAGCCAGATGGACGCCACCAGACGCTCGGGCGTCCGGACCCGCTTGGCCAGGTCCAGCGCGACGTAGGACGCAAAACTGGCGATCAGAAACGAGGCAATGACACCCCAGGTCGAATAGTAGTGCGCAAGGTATTCCAAGGCCGGCTCCCGCTGAGTCAGGCATTTCCGTGCGACTGCGGACAGAGAGAGCCATCGCTGCCCGCGTGCACGCAGACGCAATCAGCGCGGGATTCTGAGCGCTGCGCAGACGTTTTTCATGGGCAATGGGGCTTGGCGGCGCCCCCCGGTCCATGAGATCCGATGAACGGGGGTTCGCACAGAACCTGCGACACGGAATGGAGAATCGGGCGGCGGGCGTGCCGGGATGGGCCTGACGCCCGATCGAGGCGCTTCGTCAGCGCCCGTTCAGGGCTCGTCGTCCGGGTCCTTGCGGCCGCTGCGCCAGATCGAGCCGAGCAGCCAGATGGCGCCGCCGACGGCCCCCAGAAAGCCGAGCAGACCGAGCATGGTCGGGCCGCCGCCCACCGTCACGATGATCGAGGTGCCGATGATGAGGGCGGCAATCACCAGCGCCATCGACAGCCGATTGGCGGCCCGGTCGATCTGATTGCCGAGCCGGTGCAGGTGTCGCACTTCGAGATTGACCGTCATCTTGCCGGTGCGCAGCTGACGCATCAGCCGGTTCAGATCCTCCGGCAGCTTCTCCAGCATGTCGAGGCTGATCCGCAGCGCCCGCCAGCTGCGGGCGGCCACGGCTTCGGGGCGGTAGCGTTCACGCGCCAGGCGGCGCAGATGGGGCATGGCTTCAAGGGCCAGGTTGTAGTGCGGATCGAGGGCGCGGCCGATACCCTCCAGACTGATGAAGGCTTTGACCAGCAGGGCCAGATCGCTGGGCAGGCTCAGATGATGGGTGCGCAGCAGCGCCGTCACCTCGTTCATCATCTCGCCCAGCTTCAGCTGCCCCAGCGGCGCGCCGCGGTAGCGCAGCACGAAGGCTTCGATCTCGTCCTCCAGCTGCTCGGCATCGAGCGCCACTGTCCGGCTGCTGTCCCGTTCGGCCCAGGTCTGCAGCACCTCGACCACTTCGGCCGGGCGGCATTCGACCAGCCCCAGCAGCAGTGCCACCAGTTCCTCGCGTCGCCGCCGGCTCAAGTGGCCGGCCATGCCGAAATCGATCAGACCGATCCGGTTGCCCGGCAGATAGAAGATATTGCCGGGGTGCGGATCGGCATGGAAAAGCTCCTCGTGCAGCATCATCTGCAGCATCAGATTGGCGCC
>JBHADS010000266.1:0-2907 GCA_041855185.1 Lautropia sp.
ATCATCCGGCGGTCGAGTTCGAGCTGGGTCTCGCCGGGGCCGCCCCGCACGCCGATGCCGTCCCGCTGCCGTTCCAAGTGGGACCACATCCGCACCAGACGCGATGCCTGATGCTGCAGGCGTGCCAGCTCGACCTGCAGCTTGCCTTCGTTGCTGCGCGCTCGTTGCGAGAAGATCTCGATGATCAGCTCGGTGCGATCGGCCACCTGCACGCGCCACAGGCGCTCGAGGTTGCGCTGCTGGATCGCGCTGATCGGATGGTCGAAGATGACCAGCCCGACCTGGGCCTGACGAAGCTGCTCGCCGATGCGCTCGGCCGCCCCCGACCCCAGATAATAGGCAGGGTCAGGTTTGGGGCGGCGCAGGGTTTCGCGCAGCACCGGCGTCAGCCCCGCCGAACGGGTCAGCGCATCCAGCTCATCCAGATCCTCGACGCTCAGCCGTTCGCCCTGGGTGGCAACGCTCAGCAATGCCACCCGGTCGGCCTTGGGCCCGTGGTCGTCAGCCTTCTGGGCCGTGTACTGCGGCTTCAGTGCCCGCCACCATCGGCATGGAAGTCGATGGGCCGACCCGGCACCACCGTCGAGATGGCGTGCTTGTAGACCATCTGCGTCACCGTATTGCGCAGCAGCACGACATACTGATCAAAGGACTCGATCTGGCCCTGCAACTTGATGCCATTGACCAGATAAATCGATACCGGCACGTGTTCCTTGCGGAGCTGGTTGAGGAATGGATCTTGTAATTGTTGGCCTTTGTTGCTCATGATTGTTCTAGTAAGAGTATCAACCGATCGACCGCCGGACAGGGACGGCCACACGCACCATTGCGCCCGGCGCATGCACAACGGATCTGCCGGGACACCGCGGCCGAAGCGGCCGCACAGACGTGTATGACTTCACTTTAACTCAAATCGGGGCGATCGGTATTTTCGCAAGAGCGGGATCGAGCAGCTTTATCGAGTATACGCGGAGAATCGCGGCGTTCCGCGCGCCTCCCCGTGCCACCCGATGCAGCAGCCCGGCCCCCTTCAGCGATTCGCGCGCGGCGCGTAGGGGTTGGTGCTGGAGCGGAATTCGATCCGCAACGGCGTACCCTGCAGTGCCAGGCGCTCCCGGAACCACCCTTCCAGATAACGTCGATAACTGTCACCGATCTTGTCCAGCGCATTGCCGTGGATGACGATGACGGGTGGATTCTGCCCGCCCTGGTGCGCATAGCGCATCTTCGGACGGAAAGGTCCTTGCCGCGGCGGCGGCTGATGCTGGACGGCAGCCTGCATCATCCGCGTGAGCTTCGGCGTGGACAGTTTGCGGGTGGATGAGGCCCGCGCTTCGTCCACCGCTTTCATCAACCGGTCGAGCGAGCGGCCTTTCAGTGCCGAAATGGTCAGCATCGGCGCCCAGTCGAGAAAATACAGCTTGCGCTCGAACTCGCGCACCACCTCACGGCGCTCGTCGGCCGGCACCGCGTCCCATTTGTTCAGCGCGATTACCAGGGCACGGCCAGCCTCGAGAATATACCCGGCAATCGCCGCATCCTGTTCGGACACCCCTTCGACCGCATCGATCATCAGCACCGCGACATTGCAGTCCTCGATCGATTGCAGGGTCTTGACCACCGAGAATTTCTCGATGGTGTCGAAAACCTTTCCACGGCGACGCAAACCGGCAGTGTCGATCAACTGATAATCCCGCCCGCCGAACTGAAAATCGACTGTGATCGCATCCCGCGTCGTGCCGGGTTCATTGAAGGCGATCAGCCGCTCCTCGCCCAGCAGCGCGTTGATCAGCGTGGATTTGCCACTGTTGGGGCGCCCGACGATCGCCACGCGCACCGCCCGGTTGGCCGCCAGCTCGTCGGCCTCGCGGGCACTGAGCACTTCCTCGGGCGTCTGTGCCTCGGCTTCTTTCTGGCGGCTGCGGCGGGCCCGGCGGCGCTCGGCCGGCGTACCCTCCTCGTCCGCCTCCTCGGCTTCCGGCTCCGGACCGAAGCCCTCCTCGGCCAGATCGTCCAGACAGGCTTCGATCATCGCGTGCACGCCATCGCCATGGGTGGCCGAGATCGCCATCGGATGCCCAAGCCCCAGCGCATGGAACTCGGCCGCCGCCATCGGCCGCGAGATCCCCTCGGTCTTGTTGACCACCAGCACCACCCGTCGCGCGGTGCGACGCAGCTCCTGCGCGATCTCCTCGTCCCTGGCCGTCAGGCCCTGCCGGCCATCGACGACGAAAACCACCAGATCGGCCTCGATGACGGCCTGACGGGTCTGGCGCGCCATCTGCTCGGCCACCCCGCTGGCAGCCACCGGCTCGAAGCCGCCGGTGTCGATCATCACCACCCGGCGCCCGCCGATGGTGGCAGGGCTGTAGTGGCGATCACGGGTCAGGCCGGGAATATTGGCCACCAGCGCATCGCGCGATCGGGTCAGTCGATTGAACAGCGTCGATTTGCCCACGTTCGGGCGCCCGACCAGTGCAATGACAGGAATCCTTTGAGTCATGTCAGCGTAAGGAAACGGCCGCAACCGTGCCATCCAGGGTTTGAGAATAGACGACGCCATCGGCAACCAGCGGCGGGGTCGCAAAGGGGGTGTCGTCGATGTCGATGCGCGCCAGCGTCCGGCCGTCCTGCATCGACAGCACCGACAGCTGCCCGAAGGCATCGCCGAACAGCAGGCGCTCGCCCCCGGCCACGACCGGCGCGGTCAGACGCCGACGCACGTAGCCGTCCTGGCTCCACTGCGTGCCGCCACCGGGCTTCAGCAGCTGGATCGCCTCGGCCGCATCGACCAGCACCAGCGCATCGGGCAAGGCCGCCACGCCACTCGAGGAGCTGAGCCCCCGGCTCCAGACCACCTCGCCATCGTAGGTGCGCACGCAGGCCACCCGCCCCTGATAGGCGACC
>JBHADS010000267.1:0-5038 GCA_041855185.1 Lautropia sp.
CGGTCCTCGATCAGCCCCCTTTACTGCCCGGCGACGGATGCAACAGTGGCGCCGACGGCCGGCCCTCGGCCTTCGGCTGCGGCCTTGGCCCTTGCTACACTAGCGCGTGACACACGGCAGGCGTCCGGCCCGCACAGCGCCGTGGCAAGCCGCCTGCCGCGGGCCACCGCGCCACAGTGCCTGCCCCGTGCGCCCCGGCCTCGGCAGCCCGCCCCCGCTGCAGCGGTTGCGGCCTGCCACGCCTGCCGTTCCCGCCCGTCTTTCATCGGATACACCCAGCTTATGAACCCATCCCCGGCCAACGCGACCCCGGCCACCGCTGCCAACGGCAGCAGGCCCGAGCGTCTGTTCATCACCACCGCCCTGCCCTACGCCAACGGTTCCTTCCACATCGGTCACATCATGGAGTACATCCAGGCCGACATCTGGGTGCGATTCCAACGTATGCAGGGCAAGGAGGTGCTGTTCGTCGGGGCCGATGATGCCCACGGCGCGCCGATCATGCTGAAGGCCGAGGCCGAGGGCATCAGCCCCGAGGCGCTGGTGGCGCGCATTGCCGCCGAGCGCCCCTACTATCTGAACGGCTATCACATCAGCTTCGACCACTGGCACTCGACCCACTCGCCCGAGAACACCGAGCTGTCGCAGGAGATCTACCGCCGTCTGAAGGCGGGCGGCTTCATTGCCACCCGCACCATCGAGCAGTTCTTCGACCCGGTGAAGGAGATGTTCCTGCCGGACCGCTACATCAAGGGCGAATGCCCGAAATGCCACGCGAAGGACCAGTACGGTGATGCCTGCGAGGTGTGCAGCAGCGTCTACGCGCCCACGGATCTCATCAATCCCTACTCCACGCTCTCCGGTTCCACGCCGGTGATGCGCTCCTCCGAGCACTATTTCTTCCGCCTTTCCGACCCTCGCTGCCGCGCCTTCCTGCGCGACTGGATCGGGCAGGGCCAGTTGCAGCCCGAAGTGGCGAACAAGGCCCGCGAGTGGCTGGGCGACGACAGCGCAGGGACAGCCGATGGCGCCGAAGCCGCCAACCCGCTGGCCGACTGGGACATCTCGCGCGACGAGCCCTACTTCGGCATCCCGATTCCCGACGCACCGGGCAAGTATTTCTACGTGTGGCTGGATGCGCCGGTCGGCTACCTGGCCAGCCTGAAGGCCCATTGCGCCAAGCTCGGTCTGGATTTCGGCGAATTCATCGACCCGAAGGCCGGCAGCGATGCCTCTCGCCCCTACCGGCAGGTGCATTTCATCGGCAAGGACATCATCTATTTCCACACCCTGTTCTGGCCGGCGATGCTGCGCTTTGCCGACCTGCACGTGCCGGATAACATCTTCGTCCACGGCTTTCTCACCATCTCGGGCGAGAAGATGTCGAAGTCGCGCGGCACGGGTCTGTCGCCGAAGAAGTATCTGGAGTTGGGCATGAACCCGGAATGGCTGCGCTACTACCTGGCAGCCAAGCTCAACAACCGGGTCGAGGACGTGGACTTCACGGCCGAGGATTTCGTCGCCCGCGTCAACAGCGACCTGATCGGCAAGCTGGTCAACATCGCCAGCCGCTCGGCCGGCTTCGTCGTCAAGCGCTTCGAGGGCAAGTTGGCAGCGCCCAATCCCGAGACGATGACCGCCTTCGCCGAGAGCTGGCCGGGCGCGGATGCCGTGGCCGAACTCTACGAGCAGCGCGAGTACGCCAAGGCGATGCGGGCGCTGATGGGTCTGGCCGACCGCATCAACCAGTTCGTCGACACCGAGAAGCCCTGGGATCTGGCCAAGAACCCCGAGCAGACCGAACGTCTGCATCAGGTCTGTTCGGACGCGCTGCGCGGCTTCTCGACGCTGATCCTGATGCTGTCGCCGGTGCTGCCGGCCACTGCCGCCAAGGCGGTCGATTTTCTGAATCTGCCCCGTGCCGACGACTGGCACGCGCTGGATGAGCCGCTGCCGGCCGGCCACGCCATCAAGCCCTACCAGCATCTGATGCAGCGGGTGGACCCCAAGATGCTGGACGCGCTGTTCGGCCTGCCTGCCCAGGGTGAGGCCGCCGACGCCAAGGCGGCCAAGGGCCAGAACGCCAAGGGCGGCAAGGGCGAAGGCCAGAAAGCCGCGGCCGGGGCGCAGGCTTCGTCGGCCCAATCGGGAGGTGCCAGCACCGGGGACGGCGCCTGGATCACCATCGATGACTTCATGAAGCCCGAGCTGCGGGTGGCCCGGATCATCTCGGCCGAGGCGGTCGAAGGCTCGACCAAGCTGCTGCGACTGATGCTCGACCTGGGCGACGACAGGCCCCGGCAGGTGTTCTCCGGCATCTCGGCCTTCTACAAGCCCGAAGCGCTGGTCGATCGCCTGACCATCGTCGTCGCCAACCTGAAGCCGCGCAAGATGAAGTTCGGCCTGTCGGAAGGCATGGTGCTGGCAGCCTCGAACGCCACCGACGACGACGGTGTCTTCCTGCTCTCGCCCGATTCCGGCGCCAAGCCGGGCATGCGGGTGAGCTGAGACAGGCACCGCCGGAGGGCCATGCCGCCACACCACGGCACGGCCCTCCTGGCACGGAAAGCGCCGGGGAACAGGGTGCTTCGGATGACATCCCGGCGTGAAATTCATCCCTGAAAAAAACCGATTCAACCGCCTCGCCCCCTCCCTCGCGGAACGCATCATGCGCAAGGGGCTTTGAGAAACGGCGCTGGCCGCGCCTCCGGGCTCCGGGCTTCGGTCTCGGTGCCGCTGATCCGGCCCGGAAACGGCGGGCGTGGCGGCAGGGCAACGTCAGCACCAGGCCATACGCCCAGGCCGGGCAGTTGGTCAAGCCCTGCCCCGAAGGGATAGAGTAGAGGCTTCGACGCCGGTTGCGCCGCATCATCTCTCTGTGCCCCATGCAGTTCAGTCGAATCAACTTCCGCCCCGCCCTTTTCGATTCCCTGCGCGGTTACGGCCGCAGTGATTTCACCGCGGACCTGGGTGCCGGCTTGACCGTCGCCTGCGTCGCGCTGCCCCTGGCCATGGCCTTCGGCATCGCCAGTGGCGTCAAGCCCGAGCAGGGGCTGATCACCGCCATCATCGGCGGCCTGCTGATCTCGCTGCTGGGTGGATCCAAGGTGCAGATCGGCGGCCCGGCCGGCGCCTTCGTCGCCATGCTCTACGGCATCAGCCTGCAGTACGGGCTGGCCAACATGCTGCTGGCAACGATGATGGCCGGTGTGCTGCTTTTCGTGATGGGCGCATTGCGCATGGGACAGGTCGTCCGCTTCGTGCCGGTCTCGATTGTGCTGGGCTTCACCAACGGCATCGCTGTGGTGATCATGATGTCGCAGCTCAAGGACTTCCTCGGGCTGAAGCTCGACGCGATGCCCGCCGATTTCTTCGCGCAGATCGACACCCTGATCAGCTACCAGGGCGGCATCAACGGGAGCGCGTTGGCGCTCGCCGTGGCTACCTTCGTGGTGCTGGCGATCTGGCCGAAATCGCCGAAGCTGCTGGTGCAGCGCAAGAAGGCGCTGCGTACCGACCTCGCGGGCCAGCAGGAAGGCGGTGCAGCCCCGAGCGACGGGCCGCCCACCATCACGGCCGACATGGCCAATCTGCAGGACGAGCTGCGGGTCGATCCGATCACCTCGCCAACCGAAGCCGCCCTCGAAGCCACCGGCAGCGTGACAGCGCCCGAAGCCGTCGAGGCGCCGCCGACTGGCAATGCCTTCACACGGGCGCTGGCCCGTATCCCCGCCCCGCTGGTGGTGCTGGTGTTCGGCACCCTGGCCGCCTGGCAGCTGAAACTGCCAGTCGAGACCATCGGCAGCCGCTTCGGCGGCATCCCGCAGACCCTGCCCAGCCCGGCCCTGCCCAGCTTCGACTGGCAATCGGCCAAGATGCTGCTGATGCCGACGGTGGCGATCGCCCTGCTGGGCGCCATCGAATCGTTGCTGTGCGCCCGCGTGGCCGACAGCATGACCCGTGACAAGCATGATGCCAACCAGGAGCTGATGGCCCAGGGCATCGCCAACTTCACCACCCCGCTGTTCGGGGGCATCGCCGTCACTGGCACCATCGCCCGCACCGTCACCAACATCCGCAGTGGCGGCCGCTCGCCGATCGCCGGCGTGGTGCATGCAGCGGCACTGCTGGTGTTCATGCTGGTGCTGGCCCCGCTCGCGGTGCACATTCCGATGGCGGTGCTGGCCGGCATCCTGATGTCGGTCGGCTTCAACATGGGCGACTGGCACGCCTTTGCCAAGCTGCGCGTGTTCAGCAACAACTACCGCGCCATCCTGCTGACCACCTTCCTGCTGACGGTGATCTTCGACCTGACCGTGGCCGTCGAGGTCGGGCTGCTGATGGCCAGCCTGTTCTTCATCTACCGGGTGGCACGCGTCACCCGGATCGAACGCATCAGCCTGCCCGCTGAGCTGAGCACGCTGCCCAATGGCCGCAGTATCGGCGTCTGGCGCGCCTTCGGCTCCTTCTTCTTCGGCTCGATCGGTAAGATCGAGGAAATCACCGCCAACGAGCAGGCGCTGCCCGATGTGGTGGTGCTCGACATGCACCAGGTGATCAACCTCGACACCTCGGGGCTGGACGCGCTGCAGGCGCTGCACCGCAACGTCGCGGCCCAGGGCGGCCGGCTGATCATCGCCGGCCCCTCCCGCCAGCCCGCATCGCTGATCCGGCGCTCGGGCTTTGCCGAGGAGCTGGGCGAGAACAATCTGTTCGAGCGGCTGGAAGACGCCTACGAGGCCCTGCGGCCCAAGAAGCGCGCCAAGTACCGATACCCGGTCCAGCAAAACCCGACCCAGTGAGACAGCACGACGGCCTACCTCACACCGGCACAGCACTTGCGGCAGCCGTGCCAGACAGTGCTACGGCAGTTCAGTTGATCCGGCCGCCCTGGTTTCGCCAGTCCTCCAGGCGGGAGACTTTCTTCAGACGCCCGTTGCCCTGGTCGAAATGGGCATTGAAGTACATGATGCGGGTGTCGAAACCTTCGTAGCGCCAGCTCCAGACCTCTTCCTTGGAGAGCGAGAAGCGCTCGATC
>JBHADS010000268.1:0-2521 GCA_041855185.1 Lautropia sp.
CCCTCGCCCAGTCCCTGGCGGCGCTGCTGACGCAGCTGCGACTGATCCGCAAGCTGCATCCCCGTCTGAAGCCCGAGGAGCTGAACGATGAACTCCAGACCGCCGAGCGCGCCGCTGCCGAGGGGCTGCAGGAGGCTCGCGCCGCCATCACCCGGATGCGCCACCGCAGCGTCGGCAAACAGGGGCTGGATACCGCATTGCTCGAACTGATCACCCAGTTCGGCCGTCGTACCGGGATCGATACCCGCGTTGAAGGGCTCGTCCTGCTCCGCAGCCAGCGCGGCGAACGGGCTGAAGCGCTATTCCGGATCACCGAAGAAGCGCTGCGCAACATCGAGCGACATGCCGAGGCGAGCTGCGTCCACCTGCGCATCAGCGTCCTGGACACCAAGGCCGATAGCCTCAAAGGGCCACGGACCGGAAACGCCCGGCCCACACGTCTGCGCCTGCTGATCGAGGACGACGGCATCGGCTTCGACGCCGACGCCCCACACAAGCCCGGCCACTACGGTCTGCGCGGCATTGCCGAGCAAGCCGCGCTGATCCAGGCGACCCTGTCCGTCCACAGCCAGGTCGGCCGGGGCACCACCCTGATGCTGACCTTCGAGCGCTGATCGTACAGCGTTGATCCGGGCACGCCGAGGCAATGGGTAGCCCCAGCCTACTGCAAAAGTGACGAGGCTCATAGCAGATCGTGCCCAAAGGCACTGGCCCGAGGATCAACTGGCCCCTACCGTATTCTTGAGGGGGATTGTGTTGTGGAACAACCCGCAACGCATCTTCGGCTCGATTCTTTCCTCCGCACACGTGATCCAGCAGTGCCGGCAGCAGCCCTGGCGTCCGCAGCAGCCCTCACACGTTGCAAGGAGCCCGCCAAAGAAACCCATAATGATGTATCGATTATCGATCTCCGGTATTTCAGCACCACCGCGCCGCTCAGAAGCACCGCTATCGATCCACGAGTCGCGGCACGGTCCATACACATACCGCGCCTAGCGCCGGAATCACCAGCCCTTCGTGCCGCGTGTGCCCGAACGCCCTACTTCCCCTTCTATCGTTCTCCCTCTGTTCTCTCGCTCTCTCGAATGTCCATGACACCCGCCACCACTCCGTTGAAACTGCTCATCGTCGATGACCAGCCCCTGATCAGGCGCGCTCTGGCGATGACCCTGCAGCACGAACCGGATATCGAGGTCGTCGGACAGGCTGCCGATGGCCAGGAAGCGATCGAGCAGGCTGCACGACTCGCTCCCGATGTCATCATTATGGATCTGCAGATGCCCCATATCAGCGGCGTCGAAGCCTGCCGGATCATCACCGCTCACAACCCCAATATTCGCATCGTCGTCCTGACCGTCTTCGATCAGGATGAGCTCGTCTTTGACGCCATCATGGCCGGCGCCCATGCCTATCTGCTGAAAGACGCCACCGAAGACCTGATCCTCGAGACCATTCGTGCCGTCCACCGCGGCGAATCACGCCTGTCACCCAGTATCGCCGGTAAAGTGCTCGAACTGTTCCGGCGGATTCCTCCACGCTGCTTCAAGCACCCAGCCGAGACGCCAGGTGGTGGGATCGGTGCACAGCATGGTTCCGAAGCCCCTGCGCTGCAGAGCGCCGAGTCCGGCGGCGCCCCGTCCGTCGATCCAGCCGCACAGGCCGCCGAGACATCGTGGCTGTCCCCCTACGAAGAACCGCTGACCGACAAGGAACAGCGCATCCTGAACCTGATCGCCCAGGGCAGCAGCAACCGCAAAATCGCCCAGACCGTTCACCTGGCCGAGGGCACCGTCAAGAACTACGTCAGCCGCATCATGGCCAAGCTGCACGCACGCAGCCGCGTCGAACTGGCCATCCGCGCCACGGCGCGCTCGCAGCAGAAACGTGGTTTCCGCGGGGAAGAATAAGGGCACGACACGCTCCAGGACACCTTCACGACGCGCATAGGGACATGCGCAAATGTCAGCAGCCCCTGTTCTAGAATCCGACACATTCTTTGACGGGCTGTTTTGCATGACTGAGATCACTTTGCTCGATGGGGGCATGGGCCGTGAGCTGGCCCGCAGGGGGGCGCCGTTCCGGCAGCCCGAATGGTCGGCGCTGGCGCTGACCGAGGCGCCCGATGCGGTGGTCCAGACCCATCTGGATTTCATCCGGGCCGGCTCGGAGGTCATCACGGCCAACAGCTATGCGGTGGTGCCCTTTCATATCGGCGATCGTTTCAAGGCCGAGGGACAGACCCTGGCTGCGGTGGCGGGTCGGCTGGCACGTGAGGCAGCACGCCTCAGCGATCGCCCGGTGCGGGTGGCAGCCTCACTGCCGCCGCTGTTCGGCTCCTATCGTCCCGATCTGTTCGACGCCGAACAGGCGCCGGCGATCGCCCAGCCCCTGGTGCGCGGGCTGGCCCCTCATGTCGACATCTGGCTGGCCGAGACGCAGGGCAGCATCCAGGAGGCAAACTTCTGGAAGACGCAACTGCCCCAGGACGGCAAGCCCTTCTGGGTGTCGTTCACGCTGGAAG
>JBHADS010000269.1:0-7750 GCA_041855185.1 Lautropia sp.
CCCGCACCGACGACGGATCGGACAAAACATCCATGAGACCACAGAACACAGAAAACGGCATCTCCTGTGCTGTCAGCATCTGCAGTCCGGCAGGATGGCCGACCGATCAGCGCGGCTTGCAGGGCCGGGTCGCCGCACACTGCTCGACCATCGCCGTCACCTGGGCGCGTCGCTCGCCGGTCAGCGGCATCCGCGGCATCCGCACCGTTTCGGTGCCCCGTCCCATGATCGTCTCGGCCAGCTTGATCGACTGCACCAGATCATGCTCGGCATCCAGATGCAGAAGCGGCATGAACCAGCGATAGATCCGGATCGCCGTCTCCAGATCGCCGCGCTCGAAGGCCGCCACCAGTTCCACCGACTCCTCCGGGAAAGCCGAAGTCAGCCCGGAAATCCAGCCCTTGGCCCCCAGAATCAGCCCCTCCAGCGCCACATCGTCCAGACCGGCAAAGATCTCGTAACGATCGCCGAAGGCATTGAGCAGATCGGTGAAACGCCGGGAGTCAGGGGCGCTCTCCTTCACCGCCACCACATTCTCGACATCCCGGAGCGCCTCCAGCACGGCATTGCTGACCGACACCCGATAGGCCGGCGGGTTGTTGTAGAGCATGTTCGGCAGCGCCGTCGCCCGCGCCACCGCCGTGAAATGCGCCACCAGCTCGTGCTCCTTCGGCACATAGACCATCGCCGGCAGCACCATCAGACCATCGGCGCCCAGCTTCTCGGCATCCTGCGCGAACTCCACCGCACGCGGCGTGTCCAGCTCCGACACCCCGACCACCACCGGCACCCGCCCCTTGGCCACCTCGACGGCACCGGCCAGCACCTGGCGCTTCTCCTCGGGCCGCAGAGAATTGTTCTCGCCACAGGTGCCCAGGATGATCAGCCCGTTCACACCATCATTGATCAGCGCATCCTGCACCTTCTGCGTCGCTGCGTAATCGACCGAAAAATCCGCTTTGAATTGCGTGGTGGCAGCCGGAAAAACACCGCGCCAACTGGTCTTTGCCATATCGTCTGTCTCCCATCACTCCGCATGAAGGCTTTCGTGCCCCACTGTGCCGACGAAAGCCGAAATTCGATACCTGCCCCGATCCGGACCCCATGCCCGCAGGCTGCTGAGCCTTGGCTCCTTGGCAGGATCATCTGTTCATCATCGTAGATTGTATACAATCTACAGATCAAGTCAGGGTGAACCCCTAGCGCCCGTCAGGCACGGGCACGGGCCCGCCCCCGCCCCCGCGTCCATCCTCTCAGGTGGCGTCGGGCTGGCCGATCCCGGCGATTCCGTTATCATCGGATCGCCTCGTTCACCGCACAGGGGACCACGATCAAAGCGCTTTCCTTGTCCGAACAACTGCTCGACAGCATCCGCCAGGACATTCTCGACGGCATCTACCCGCCCGACAGCCTGCTGCGTCAGGACGCGCTGGCCGAGAAGCACGGGGTCAGCCGCATCCCGGTGCGGGAGGCGCTGTTCCAGCTGGAAAGCGAAGGGCTGGTGACGATCACCCCCCGTCGCGGCGCGACTGTCACCCCCTTGTCGCAAGCCGAGATCGACGATGTCTTTGCGCTGCGCAGCCTGCTCGAACCCCGGCTGTACACCGCCTCTGCCCCCCTGCTCGACGAAGCGGCCCTCCAGTGCGCCACCGAGGCCAATGGGCGCTACCGCGACGCCATCCGGCAACAGCAGCGGGCTCGGCTCGGCGTGCTCAACGCCGAATTCCACATGTCGCTCTACCGGCACGCCGACATGCCCAAGACCCGGCAGATCGTCGCCTCATTGCTGCAGACCTCCGAGCGCTATACCCGCATCCAGCTCGGCACCGAGGCCGCGCTGCAGCAATCACTGGTCGAACACGACGAGCTGCTGCACCTGACCCGGACCGGACAGTTCGAGCAGGCCCGGAGTCTGCTGATCGAACACCTCGACCACGTTCGGCAGGAACTGAAGCAGATGCTCGGACAAGCAGGCTGAAATCAGCCTGCCCCGAGGCTCCCCATCACCTCGTCTGCCGACATCCGTCGCACACCGGCGGCCTGCATCTCCTCCCAGGCGCGCGCCAGCGACGCATTCAGATCGATCGCCCGGCAGGCATCCTCGATCACTGCCACCTCGAAGCCTGCGGCACGGGCGTCGAGCGCCGTCCAGGCCACACAGTAATCCGTGGCCAGACCGCAGATGAACAGCCGGGAAATCTCCCGGGCCTGCAGATAGGCCGCCAGTCCGGTGCTGGTTCGGCGATCGGCCTCGGTGAAAGCCGAGTAGCTGTCCACCGCTTGATGAAAGCCCTTGCGGATGATCAGCTGCGCATGGGGCAGCGACAGCGCCGGATGCAGCTCCGCATCCTTCGTCCCCGCCACACAGTGCACAGGCCAAAGAACCTGCTCACCGTAGGGCAGCGTGATCATCTCGAAGGGTGAGCGGCCGGGATGATTGGCCGCAAAGGACACATGATCCGCCGGATGCCAATCCTGGGTGATGACGACGTTACGGAAGCACGGAGCGAGACGGTTGATGACCGGAACCACCGCATCACCGTCCGGCACCGGCAGCCCGCCTCCCGGCATGAAACCGTTCTGGACATCGACGACCAGCAACGCCGTTGCAGCCTGCCATCGCGCCCGATCCTCTGCACTGCCGGAAACCCGATCAACCGTCCGTTGTTTCTCGTCCCGATGCGCCATGCTCATCCGCCTCCCTTGAACCCGCCCGCAAAGCCTGCCCGCAACCTGAGCCCGCACAAGCACCCGGCGCCCGGCGGTCAGGACGACACCGACGACGATGGGCCGTCGAAGGCAGATCCTGCCCCACAACGGCCCGTCGGCACCGGATGTTCAGCGTGCGTCGTGCCTGATCACACGTGCGCCGTCTTCCACACCGGGCAAAGTACGGCGACACGTTCCTGCGCACGATTCTCCCACAGCGGACTCAGGGCGCAGCACCCATCAGCGGCTGGCCGTTCAGGCGCAGCCCCGTCTCCGCACCAAAGTCGAGCTTCAGGATCCAGGCGTCGCCCTCGTCCTTCAGCACCCCCTCCTCGGCCCAGCAGGGCAACAGGCAGGTCTCCGCGGCCTGCTCCGGTCCCACCAGATTCGCCGTCGCCTCGGCGATCAGCGCATCCCACTGCTTGGGCACCCGCAGCCCGAGATCGGCGCGCAGCGCCTGCAGCACCTGAAACTGCAAGGGCACATCGGCCGGCTTCTCGGCGGGCGGCTGCAAGCCGATTTTCAGATCGAGCCTGGCCTGGCTCCCTGCCGCCATCCCCTCGACCTTCAGGCTGGAGGTGGCCGGCGCGGCCAGCAGGCTTTGGTAGAGCGGCCTCAGCGCCTCGTCGGTGGGGATGGCTGCCATCGGATCAGCTGCCTGGTTGATCTTCTGCACCAGATTCTGCAGGGGTTCGATCACCCCGCGATCGAGCCCCTCCGTCAGCCCCGTGTAAGCGAGCCGCTCCATCGGCACCTCCAGCACGACCGCCTTGCCTGCGCCCTGCTCCTGCATGCGCAGGCTGGTGTTCTGCAGGCTCAGCTGCCCTTCACTGCGCCAGTCCGACATCGACAGGATGGTCAGGAATTGCTTGCCCTCGCCCGGTATCCGCAGGCGCGTCTGCAGCAGCCCGACATCGACGCTGTACTTGCCCGGCATCAGCAGCCACTGATCAGGCAGCGCGCCCCTGACCTCGTAATCGGTGCGCAGATCCTTCACCTGCAGCTCCAGCCCCGGTTGTCCCGATGCCATCACCGAGTAAAGCCGCCAGACAGCGCCCGGCCAGTGCAGCGAAGCCTGGCCCGTGCTGCGATCGCCGCTTCGGGAAAAATCATAGGTCAGCGTCTGCCAGCTGAGCAGGTCCCCGTCCTCCTGCCCGGGATGGGCAATCTCACCCGCGGGCAGCACGAAGCGCCCGCTCAGCCCGCCCGAAAAATCATGCACCGTGCGCACCGTGGGCGTCTGCACCTTGGCAAAGACAGGCCGCACCTGATCACTGACCCCCTCCACCTGCGCCACACGGGTTTCGACCACCGCGGCAGCCAGCCCGCCCTCCACCACGGGTCCGTGCTTGATCCGCTGCACCAGATGCACACGCACGGGCAGCAACGCAGCCGGCACATCCTCCGCCTCTGCCTCCGCTTCGGCCCGCACATCCACCGGCAAGAGTTCGGCCGGCACCATCACCTCGACCACCGCCGTCGCCTGCGCATCGAAAACGCCGCGCTGATACGAGCGGTCCAGCACCTTGCTGGCCCCGAGACGCAGCAAGGTCTGCTCCAGCTCCGCCTGATAGTGCTGCTCGACCTTCGAGCCAAGCCACCAGCTCGTGCCCGCATAGGCCAGCCCCAGCACTACCACACCCCCTATCACCTTACCCAGCTTGTTGCTCATCGAGCGCGCACTCCTGCGACAGAAAGATCATCGAAAGCAGCCCACGGACCAGGCCGCTTCCCGGCACATTGTCCCGCCTGGCCCCGCCCATCATCACCGCGGCAGGCATGACAGCGGGCACCGAGCATCAAGCGCGCAGATTAGCGCGAAGCCCCGACGGAAAACAGGAAAAAGCAGCGTTCCGGCACTGGCAGAGGCGCCGACCGATCGCCTGCGGCACAGGGCCGACGAACGGCGACGGACCCACAGGTCTCATCCGGGCAAGCGTCTCCACGCAGCGGCCGACAGCCGTCCTGCCCCATCGAGCGCCACACACGGCTGCCTTCCTCGGGTCGCGCGCCGGCATGTCGGCCCGGAGGCAGGCCAGCGGCACGCTGGGAAGAAACAGCGGGAAGACCGCTGAGAGCGGACGGCCGAACGGAAGGCGGACAGATGCCCCGGTCCGCCCTCCTCAATCGGCCACGCGCCGCCCCAGGCAGCGCTTCAGCAGCCAGCGCCGCAGCTCGGCCGCCACCTCGACGGGATGCGTCATCGGCCACAGATGCGAACGCCAGGCGCCCGTCACGACCTCGGCATCCGGTGCCGCGTCGGCAAAGCGCTGTGCATGGATATGCAGCTGATCCAGCCCACCGCCCAGCACCAGGACCGGGCAGCGCACCGCCGACAACTGACGCGCGCTGCAATGCTCGATCACATCGTCCCAGGCCATGCGGATCTGCTGAAACTGCCCGCCTCGCGCCTGGATCGCCGCCCAGATCTCCGGATCAGCGACCCGGCCGAAATACACATCGTCCAGCTGCGCCATGCCAGCCGGCCCCAGCCCCTCCCAGCAACGGCCCAGCAGACGGTACAGATCCGCCCCCAAACCTTCCGGCTCTGCTGCACTGCCCATCAAGGCAAGGCCGGCCAGACGGTCGGGATAGCGCTCGGCATAGCACAGTGCGGCATAGCCGCCCAGCGAATGTCCGCCCAGAATGACCGCACGCTCACCTGCATCGGCCACCAGACGCTCGACATCCGTCACCGCCTGTGCCAGCGAGAAGGATTCATCAGCCCGCAAACCATGTCCGGGCAGATCCGGCGCCAGCACCTCGACCAGATCACCCAACGCCCGTTCATAGCCGGCCCACTGCCCGGCATTCATCCGCGTGCCATGCAGCAGAATCAGCAAGGGCCGCGCCGTGCCCTTCACATCGTCGGCTGGTTTCGGATTCATGCAAGCTCCGCCATGGATGGAAATGCGCCCGATCAGATGAGCGCGACCTGAATGCGACTGTACTACAGCCCTCGGCGCGGACATCGCATCGCACGATGCAAGACATCTCACCACTTCCGGAAGGTCATGACCAAGCGCCCGGCGTTGCGCGAGGGCATCGCTGCGTTGCGCGTCACACGCATGGAACTGGGGGCGCCGCTTCCTCTGCAGCACCTCCACCTCATCGCGCCGCGCGCGGGATGGAGGCCACCGAATGATTGATGAATAGGGTTCTGTCGCGCCGCGCGTGCCCCGGATGCTGCAAACCGACGCATTCGATCAAGCACGCGTTTCAAGCATCACAAGCCGATATTCGAGCGCAGCATCCGGGTTCCGCCCTCTGCCCGGGGCCAGCGCAGTCCACAATAAGGCGTGCGACGAACTTGGCCGTTGCCGAATCGTCTGTACGGTGTCCGTGCCTGTCCATGCAATGAACGCCGTATCGACAGGCCAACCCGCCTGGCGAATCAGGCCATGCCGATCCGCACAGCAACGGGATTGCTACCGCCCCTTGCGGCCGATGCCTTACCCGGAAAACAAGCGCACAACCGAAACTGACATCAGGAGGAGACCCCCCATGAAACGCACGCTGCTCGCATCGGCACTGTCGGCCATGCTGCTGTCCAACGTCGTACACGCCGAAACCCGCATCGGGGTCAGCATGACCTCATTCGACAACCCCTTTCTCACCATCCTGCTGAACGGCATCCGCACCGAGGCTGCCAAGGACAAGGCCGTCAAACTGTCGGTGGAAGATGCCCAGCTGGATGTGGCGAAACAACTGAATCAGGTGCAGAACTTCGTCAGCAACAAGGTCGATGCCATCATCGTGAATGCCGTGGACGGTGATTCGACCACTGCCATCACCCGCGCTGCCACCCAGGCCGGCATTCCGCTGATCTACGTCAACCACCCGCCCGGTGAACTGGAACGGGGCATGCCGGCAGGCACCGCCTACGTTGGATCGGATGAAGAAGAAGCGGGCCGACTGCAGGCGCAAGCCGTCTGCGCCAAACTGAAGGATCGCCAGAATCCAAAGGCTGTCATCCTGATGGGCCCCTTGGAGAACCGTGCGGCTCTGGTCAGAACCCGCATGGTGGAAGAAGCCTTCTCAAAACCGGACTGCAAGGTCGAGGTGCTGGAAAAGCAGACGGCCAACTGGAACCGGGTGCAAGGTCAGGATCTGGTCTCCGCCTGGCTCACCGCCGGCCTGGAGTTCGACGCCATCGTTGCCAACAACGATGAAATGGCGATCGGCGCAGCGCAGGCGCTCAAAGCCGTAGGTGCCGACACCGACATCATCATCGCCGGGCTCGACGCCACGAGCGACGGCATGGCGGCCCTGGCCTCCGGCGCCATCGATGTGACCGTCTACCAGAACGCAACCAACCAGGGGGAAGTCGCCGTCCGAACAGCCGTCGCGGCAGCCAAAGGGCAGAAGATCCAGTCCGAATACTGGGTGCCCTTCGAGCCGGTGACGGAAGCGAACATGCGCAACTACATGAAATGAAACCGGCCGCGAAAAGCGACCGGTTCGAATGAGGAAGCCTTCCGTACCTTCAGCGGGTACACCGGCTTGTTGAACAGTGTGGCCATGCCCTTCATGAATCCGAAGCAGTTGCCCGTGCTTCGGGTCGCGGCAGTTCTCGACGGTGCGCACCGTCTGCGTCGATACCCGACATCATGCAGCCGCTCATGATGGGCTTTCAAGTTTCGGCTGCCCAGGCATCATGATCGACATGATGCCCAAGAGCCATTTGAACGCCACCTAACCAACGACTCAAACCATGTATGCCTGCAGGCCGGCCAGAGTACCAATGGTCAGAACCAGGAAAGCGACGGTTTCAACGATTCCGCGAGTCATGATGGATTGCGATTGCTCAGATAAAGGTGGCCTGAAAATCGGACATCCGGCGGCCGACTGAACCGAATGTCCGTGGAACACCCCGTTCAGCATCGAGCAAGGGTCATTCCATTCACGTCCTGCTCGACACCACATCGAGCGGACGAAGCGAACTTTAAGACCCGGAAAATCGCAACGCAATGCCGCCGGTCGGTTTCATCGGCCTGCGGCGCATGAATGGCATCCGGCAGCCGACGAACGTATGAACGGC
>JBHADS010000270.1:0-2608 GCA_041855185.1 Lautropia sp.
GACACTCTGCTTCTGATTGAGCAGCACGGCCACCGAGAGGCGACGAATGGTGCCCGTTTGATTGCGAGTGACGCGCACTGTCCGATCCAGCTCATAGTTCGTCACCGACTCCTGGCGGCTGGAACCATTGCTGTTCTGCTGACTGGCGCTGGCGCCATTGGCGGCCTGCGTGGCCTGGGCGTTCCCGTTGATCGGTGCCGACACCGCTGCCGGCGGCTGATTGGACAATGCGCCCGGGATACCGCCGGGGGCGCCCAGCGCACCGCTGCCGTCCAGGCTGGCCATCGTCTGCTGACTGCGGATGGCGGCATTGGCGGGATTCTGGTTGGGTGCGTAGGTCTCGGCCGTGGCCTCGCTCTGGGTGAAATCGATATCGGCCGCCACCTGGGCGCGGATGTTGCCGCTGCCCACGATCGGTTCGAGCAGATCGGTGATGCGTCGTGACAGCGAGCTCTCGATCTGGTTCCGGTAGTTGATCTGCGCCGTGTTCATGGCGCCGCCGTCGGCATCCAGATCGGACAGCAGCTTGCCGTGCTGATCGACGATCGACACCTGCTTCGGATTCATCTCCGGCACCGACGAAGCCACCAGATGCAGAATGCCCGATACCTGCTGACGGTCGAGCGAGCGGCCGGGGTAGAGATTCAGCACCACCGAGGCCGAGGGTTTCTGCTGCTCGCGCAGGAATCCATTCTGCACCGGAATCGCCAGGTGCACCCGGGCGCTCTTGACGGCGGCCAGCCCCTGAATCGAGCGGGCCAGCTCACCTTCCAGACCACGCTGGAAATTCAGGCGCTCCTGGAACTGCGTGGTGCCGAAACGCTGCTTCTCCATCAGCTCGTAGCCAGTGGTGTCGCTGCGCGGCAGTCCCTGTGCAGCCAGCCGCAGGCGCAGATCGTGCACCCGGTCGGCAGGCACCATGATCGCGCCGCCACCCTCGGTGTACTTATACGGTACGTTCATCTGCACCAGCTGTGCGATGACGGCGCCGCCTTCCCGGTCGGGCAGATTGTTGTAAAGCACTTTCCAGTCGGGCTGCTGGGACCACAGCCAGGCCGATACGGCCACGGCGCCGAGGGCCAGGACACCGACTCCGGCTTTGATCTTCATGGTGGCCGGCATCTGGGCGAAAGGACCGGCGCTAACGGCAACAGGCATCGATGAAGTGGACATGGCAGGTGTGCTCGTACTCATGCGTTGCATTATTCGGCAACGTATGGTCTGGATATGCCTCAAATACCGGGCTGGATGCCTGCTATTTCGGGCACGCCGGCGCCGGGCAATCGCTACGATGAAGGCTCACGATCGGCGTGTTGCCGCTCGAAGGAGGGAGTTGATGCAAGTGGAGTTTCCGAGTTCTGCACTGAAGGCTGCCGCCGAGGCGGCTGCCTCGGCCGCTCGTCCCGACCGGATCGGTTTTCTGGGCGGAGCAGGGCAGCACGGCGGTGCCGAGGGGGCCGAGCGGGTCTCGTTCGGCGCGCTGCTGAAGGATGCATTGCGCGGGGTCAGCGATACCCAGCGTGCTGCAGACAAACAACAGCGTGCCTTTGAAGTGGGCGATGCGAGTGCAACGCTGGAGAGCACGATGGTCGCCATGCAGAAGGCGCAGATCGGCTTTCAGTCGGCGCTGACCGTGCGCAATCGTCTGGTGCAGGCCTACAGCGACATCATGAGCATACAGGTCTGATGCGCGCTGCCGGGCACGTTGCTGCCGACGGGGCCGTCCGTGTGGGGAAACCTGCCGGGCGGCCCCGATTCTTTCTGTGCAGAGAAGGCAGGACCCCGTGACCGGGGCCCTGAGAATCAGAACGAGCGGGCCGCGCGGATGCGGCGCTCGACATCCATCACATAGATCTGGATCTGACGGGAGACGCTTTCGGGCAGTGCGTCGAAACGGCTGCTGATCAGCCATTGGCCGCTTTCCTGATCGGCCGTGACGCGAATCACCTTCAGATCGCAGGGCAGGGCGGCGCCACGGCCGCGCTCGATGCGGCAATGGCGCAGCAGATCTCCCGCCTTGGGCGCAGGGATGTTCCGGGGCCAGTAGAAACACAGGCCACCGGCCGACAGATCGTGCAATGGCCCCTGCGCTTCGCCGCCCTGGCCGACGCGGAAGAACAGCATCGCCTGGTCGTCGGCGGGCGGCATCACGCGGAAATCGTTGCGCCGCTGCACCCGCCAGCCATAGTTTGGAATCCGGGCCACCAGTTGATATCGATGCCCGTCCTCGCGCAATGCCAGCGTTTCCAGCGTCAACTGAATCTTGACCGCGCCGGTATTGCCGACCAGCGTCAGGCCATAGGCGTTCAGCAGCGGATCGTAGTGCTCCGGGTCGCCGCTGACTTCGAGGCAGAGATGCTCCGCCTCCAGGGCCTCGATGTGCGTCAGCAGATGAATGCGTTCATCGGCGGTATGCAGCACCACGTGCGCCCGGGCCGACATCAGCTCACGAAGCATCGATCGAACGGAGATGCTGCCTTCGACACGAAAATCATCGAGACCCTCGGCTGCGCTCAGCGGCAGATAGCCGGGCATCGAGGTGCACAACTCATGGGGGACAGGCTGGGTGTTCATGACAGTGCGATGGATGAGTGGGATGCTTCGACGA
>JBHADS010000271.1:0-2840 GCA_041855185.1 Lautropia sp.
ACGGTGCGCCACGGGGTGCCGACCGATGTCGCCAAGAAGATCGTGAAGCTGCTGAAGGATGCCAAGATGAAGGTCAGCGCCTCGATCCAGGGCGATTCGGTGCGGGTCAGCGGCAACAAGCGCGACGATCTGCAGACGGCCATCGGTATGATCAAGAGCGGTGTGCCCGATCTGCCGCTGGTGATGAACAATTTCCGCGACTGAGCGCGGCCGCCCTCGAAGCCCTGTGCACCCGCAAGCCAAGCCCTTCACGGGTGCGCTCGGGTGCACGACACGCTCTCAAGCCCCGTCTCTCATGGACAGTCCGTCAGCTTCCGCCATTCCGCCTCCCCTTCCCGCCGGCCCCGGCCCGGCAGCCGAACCCCAGCCTGCTGGCGGCAAACGCCGGCTGACGCTGCCGTATGCGCGCATCCGGATGGCGCCGGCGCTGCTCGATTCGAGCCTGGACGAGCTGCCGCCGGGCTTCGTGCCGCTCTGGTTCCACAATCAGTTGATCGGTGCGATCAGCCCCTGGTGGATTCCGCGTCTCGATCCCCGGCTGTTCGAGCTGGAGGTGGCCGGTGCGCGGACGCTGGTCCGGGTGGCGGCCATCGACCGCCGTGCCCCCGATGCACCGGATGCGGCGGCATTCGACGAGCAGCTCCTGGACTGGGCCTGCCGGCTGCGGAGCGAAGGGCTGCTGCCGGGTTGGCGCGGCGAGCAGGTGGAGATCTTCGGCGCCCATCCCGATGCGCCGCTGTTCACCATCGAACGGGCGCTGCTGCGGCCGCTGGGCCTGCTGCTGCGCACGGTGCAGGTCAATGTCTATACCTTCGAGACCCAGGGTCTGCGCATCTGGGCGGCCCGCCGCGCCATGCACAAGCCGGTCGACCCGGGTCTGCTGGATTCGCTGGTGTCGGGAGGGATCGGCCGTGATGAAACGCCGCTGGAAGCGCTGCTGCGCGAAGCCGCCGAGGAGGCCGGGCTGTCGCAGCCACAGAGTCGTCGCGCCCTGCCCTGCGGGATCATGGATTCCACCAGCGTCTGCCACGATGGCGTCTCACATCTGCTGCACCGCGAGCGGATGCATGTCTTCGATCTGCAGGTGCCGGCCGACTTCGTGCCGACGCACCCGGACCAGGAAACGGAGTCATCGGCGCTGCTCGATCCCGGCACCTTGATGGCCCAGGTCCGGCGGGGGCTCTGGACGCGCGAGGGCGCCTGGGCAAGTCTCAATCTGATCCAGCGCTATCAGAGCGGCAAGCTGCGCCGCCGCTGAACCCGGCCGGCCCGGAATGCCCCTGGAACGCCCCTGGAATGCCCCCGGAACGCCTCCCCATCCGGCCACAAGCGCGCACTGATGTTTTTACAACAAAAATGAAAGCAAGCCCCGGCGCTGGCCGGGCACGTCACCGAGCGCACCCGACATGTGAGCGCACGAAGCGCTGCCGCCGCGGTGTTTGCGCATCGGCCCCGACAGCGCCCGAATCACTAGCTGCCTAATGCATTGCACGGCTATACACCAAGCGCTTTTTTGTGTCATATCTGTAATATGTCACACCTTCGTTGCGGCTATGCCGCGAACGGCCGCTCACAGCCGACCAACGGTCGGATCGGCGGCGTCTGCCTATGAGAAAATAACTCCCGACATCGACGATTCTTCCCAACTCGGTTGCCAAGAGTCGTGGATCGTCTCAGTCTCCTTAGTCTCCTCTCTTCGCCCCAAGACCTGCTGCCGCGGGTGTTGGGGTACTTTTTTTGTAGGCTCAGAACAACAAGTCGGGGAAGCGTTTGCGGATGCTGGCCTCGATGCCCGCGCCGTCCAGCCCCTCCAGCCGCAGCAGCAGCGCGTGCTCGCCGTGATCGATGAAGCGATCCGGCAGGCCCAGGCTCAGCACCGGCTGCTGCAACCCCTCGGCCTGCATGGCTTCCAGACAGGCGCTGCCCGCCCCACCCATCAGCACATGCTCTTCGACAGTGACGAAGGCGTCGTGATCGGCCGCCAATGCCCGGATCGTCGCCACGTCCAGCGGTTTGACGAAACGCATGTTGACGACCGTCGCATCCAGCGCTTCGCCGGCCTGCAACGCCGGCGCCACCATCGAGCCGAAAGCCAGAATGGCGATCCGGCGCCCGCGGCGGCGCACCTCGGCCTGTCCCAGCGGCAGCTCGGTCATCGTGCGCTCGACCGGCACGCCCGGGCCGGTGCCACGTGGATAGCGGACGGCCACCGGCGCGTTGTACTTGACGGCCGAGTACAGCATCTGCCGGCATTCGTTCTCGTCGGCCGGCGCCATCACCACCATGTTCTGCACGCAGCGCAGGAAGGCATAGTCGTAGATGCCGGCATGGGTGGCACCATCGGCCCCCACCAGACCGCTGCGGTCGAGGGCGAACACCATCGGCAGGTTCTGCAGCGCCACGTCGTGCAGCAGCTGATCGTAGGCACGCTGCAGGAAGGTGGAGTAGATCGCCACCACCGGAATCAGCCCCTCGCAGGCCATGCCAGCGGCAAAGGTGACGGCGTGCTGCTCGGCGATGCCGACATCGAAGTAGCGGGTCGGGAAGCGTTTCTCGAACTCGACCAGCCCCGAGCCTTCGCGCATCGCCGGCGTCACCGCCACCAGCCGCGGCTCCTGCTCGGCCATATCGCAGATCCAGTCGGAGAACACCTGGGTGTAGGTGGGCTTGGTCGGCGGCTTGCTCGAGGTCTTGATACCCTCGGCCGGGTCGAACTTGCCGGGGCCGTGATACAGGATGGGGTCAGCCTCGGCCAGCTTGTAGCCCTGCCCCTTCTTGGTGACGACGTGCAGGAACACCGGCCCGGAGATGTCCCGCAGGTTCTGCAGCGTGGGCACCAG
>JBHADS010000272.1:0-3681 GCA_041855185.1 Lautropia sp.
CCCGTTCATTTGGCATCAGCACATCGGCAGCTTGCCACCAGCATGTCGGATGCAGCACCGCTGCCACGGCCCTTCTCGTCAGCGTGCGACGCGGCCTTCGAGGAGGCTGCGTGCGCAGCCCGGGCCGCTGTCTGCCCCTGGGCGGCCCGGCACCGCGGGCCGGTTCCTCCGCTACCCTCGATCCGGTACGAGTCTGGTTGCTGGAACAGACGGCCCGGCTTCGGGTTTCCTGACTCGGCCTCTCCGGCCCCGTTACGGCTGTCCTCCGGGGCGGCGCCGGAGACGAGGCCAGCCCCGTGGGGACGCGGATTTGCCCCGGCGAAGCGCACGGGGCTACGGCAGAAGCGGATCAGCCGAACACGCGGAAGCGATCGGCGTCGGCCATGAATGCCTTGGCGCCGAAGTCGCCCTGGTGCGAACCGAAGGGCATCTGGGCGCGCAGTTTCCAGCTGGCGGGGATGTTCCACTCGGCAGCAGCAGCGGCATCGGGCAGCGGGTTGTAGTGCTGCAGGCTGGCGCCGATGTTGGCCTCGGACAGCGCCACCCAGACGGCGAACTGGGCCATGCCCGAGGACTGTTCCGACCAGATCGGGAAGTTGTCGGCGTAGAGCGGGAACTGCTTCTGCAGGCCGGCCACCACGTCCTGATCTTCATAGAACAGCACGGTGCCGGCACCGGCGGCGAAACTGTCGATCTTCTTCTCGGTGGCGGCGAAGGCGTCGGCCGGCACGATCTTCTTCAGCTCGCCCTTGACGATCTGCCAGAAGCGATCGCTCTGGGCACCGAACAGGATCACGGCGCGCGAGCTCTGCGAGTTGAAGGACGAGGGTGCCTGACGGATCGCTTCCTGGATCAGTTTCGTGACCTCGGCCTGCGGCAGCGGCAGATCCTTGCCCAGCGCATACTGGGTGCGGCGTTTGGTGATGGCGTCGATGAAAGCCTTGCTCATGAAAATTTCCTGTCCGGACACTGCCGGGGTTGTCTGTCTATTGAGGGAAGGTAAGAAAAGTGTCGGCGGCCGCCGGCCTTCTATGCCCGGGCGCTGCCGCCCGCCAAAGCGCGCATCATACGCGCCCGTGCCTGCATGTCCAACGATTCACATGCCGCCAGTGGTGCCTTGTGTGGTGCCGGTGCGATCAGCCCAATGACACAGCTGCTGCAGCCCCGTTCCGTGCCCGGCGCTCACAGGCCGGCAGCATCCACCAGAACCAGCTCGGCATCTTCGAGGGCCGTGATCCGGATCAGGTCCTCGCCGTGGATGGCAGCGCCGTCCCGGGCATCGATCCGCACACCGCCGATCTCGACCGAACCTGCGGCCGGCACCAGATAGCCCCAGCGCTGCGCATCCGAGAAGCGGTATTCCGCGCTTTCTCCAGCCTTCAGCGTGGCGCCTACCACCCGCGCATCGGTGCGGATCGGCAGGGCATCGGCATCGTCGGCAAAGCCGCTGGCCAGCACCACGAACTGCCCCGAGCGCTCGGCCTTCGGAAAGGGCTTCGTGCCCCAGGAGGGCTGCTGCCCATGCTGGTTCGGGTAGATCCAGATCTGGAAGATGCGGGTTTCGGTGTTCTCGAGGTTGTACTCGGCGTGACGGATGCCCGTGCCCGCACTCATCACCTGCACATCCCCGGCTTCGGTGCGCCCCTTGTTGCCCAGGCTGTCCTGATGGCTGATGGCGCCCTCACGCACATAGGTGATGATTTCCATGTCCGAATGCGGGTGCGGCGGAAAGCCCGTGCCGGCCTGGATCGTGTCGTCATTCCAGACGCGCAGCGTGCCCCAGTTCGTCCGCAGCGGGTCCTGATACTCCGCGAAGGAGAAATGGTGCCGGGCGTCGAGCCAACCGTGGTTGGCGCCGCCAAGACTGCTGAAGGGACGGTGTTCGATCATGCTGTTCGATTCCAACGGATGCTGAACGATGCGAACAGTGTAGAGGCCGATGATCATGTTGAGAATGACACGAATCGAACATCATCCTTTCCATTCATGCAATGATTGCGACTGATGCCGGGACCGAGCCACCGACCACACCATGAACAGACTCCCCGATCTCGAAGCCTGGGCCATCTTCGCCAAAGTGGCGGAGCTGGGCTCCTTCGCCCGTGCAGCCGAGGCACTCTCGCTGTCTCAGGCCACCGTCTCCAAGTCCATCAGCCGGCTGGAGGCGCGGATGAACACCACGCTCTTTCACCGCACCTCGCGCCGGATGAGCCTGACCGACAGCGGTCTGGGCGCCCTGGAGCGGGCCACGCGGATTCTGGAAGAAGGCGAAGCGGTCGAGGCGGACATCACCGAGCAGTCCGGCACGCTGCGCGGGCGCATCCGCCTCTCGGCGCCGATGTCCTTCGGGCTGTCGAATCTGGCGCCACTGTTGCCGACCTTCATGGATGCACACCCCGGCATCGAACTCGACATCCAGTTCAACGACCAGCAGGTGGATCTGGTGGCGGAGCGCTTCGACCTGGCCGTTCGGATCGCCAACCTGGACGATTCCAGCCTGCTCGCCCGCCGGCTCTGTCAGGTGCGCATCCTGCTGGTGGGCTCGCCACGCTACTTCGAGCGCCACGGCCGCCCCCGACACCCGAAGGATCTCGTCCGGCACCGCACCCTGCACTACTCGCTGTCGCGCAGCGGCAGCAACTGGCGCTTCCGCCACCCGCAGCAGGGCGAGTTTGCGCAGGGGATTCAGGCACAACTGCAGGTGAACAACGCCGATGCGCTGACCCCTGCCCTGCTGGCGGGCTGCGGCATCGCGTTGCAGCCCGAGTTCATGGTCTGGCAGCAACTGCGTGCCGGCACCCTCGAAAGCGTCATGGAGGACTGGGAAACGACCCCGATCGGGGTGCATCTGGTGACGCCCCCCGGCAGGCGGCGCCCGCAACGGGTGCAGGCGCTGATCGATTATCTGGCGACCCGGATCGTTCAGGCACCGTGGGTGCACGGCAGCCGCTGAAGATCCGGGCGTGCCGACACCTGTCCCGCCTGACGACAGTCTGCTGGCGTCGAAACAATCTTTCACATAAAGCTTGTGTTTTTCTTCGAGATTCGCCTATAATCATGTTTCACCAAGCGACGCGGGAGTAGCTCAGTTGGTAGAGCGCAACCTTGCCAAGGTTGAGGTCGCGAGTTCGAGACTCGTCTCCCGCTCCAGATTCTTTCTGGCTGTTCAAGCAGAACAGGCAGTGCCAAAAAGAGCCGAAAGGCTCTTTTTTTTTTCGTCCATGCACACCGTGTGCCCCCCAACGCCAACAGAGCCCGCACGCGAATCACGCGAATCTGCACCCAGCAGACAAAGCTTGGCCTCATCAAGCGGCCCAAGGCCCGTGTGAGCCCACATCCTCCGCAGCCTCTCCTCCGCCGGCAGCCATCATCGACGGCAAGGCCGATGCTTCCCTTGCCTTGAAACCTTGAAGCTTCACAAAGATGCGCATCAGGCGGTGGCATCGAACGGTGCTTCGTTGCCCCTCATTGAACATTCTGTGCGCTGCCCGGCAAAGACGCCCGGCACGAAGGCTCCAGCCGCTGCAGCCGCCCCTCGAAATCCAGCGTGAAGCCGTCGAAATCCCGCGCCAGAAAGGCTGTGCCGCGATAATGCGCGCCCACCTCCCGCGCCAGCAGCGCCAGTTCCGCCTCGACGTGATGGCGGGGGCTGAAGTGCGTCAGGATCAGATTGGGCAGGCC
>JBHADS010000273.1:0-4324 GCA_041855185.1 Lautropia sp.
ACCCCCTCCAGCAGCATCGGTGTCGGCATCCGGTCGCTGGGCTGTGCCGTCACGCTGTCCAGCACCCCGTTCTTCACCGAGGCGAACAAGGGTCCATAGTGCGTGGCATGGGCCACCGTGCCCGTGAAGCCGCTGGCTGCCGAGGCCGTCTGCGCTGCCGCCGCACCGGACGCTGCACCGGCCGGCTCCGCTGCCTGGGCCAGCGCCTGACCAACCGGTCCACTGATCACGCCGCCGGCTGCCAATCCCGCCACACCACCTGCGCCGCGCTTCAACAACTGCCGCCGTGTCGTCTTCATGCTTGTCCTTTTTATCAACGTGGAAGAGATGAAAAATTATAGAAAAGCATTTTCCCTCAAGCATCGACTCGGATATAAATACCGCACAATCGGGGCGCCGGTTGACCTGGGTCAAATATGCGCCGCATCACCGACGATTTTGTGCAATGAAAGCGAAGCGCTTTTTCAAGCATGTTTTATGATCTGGATTCGTGTCGGCGCGCGACGTTTTTTGCATCGCCATCGTTATTGGATTTTTATATAACGCCAGGCTGAAACGATGTCCGCCGCGGGCGGCTCGAATGTCTCCCGGGCAGGGCTCGCCCGGGCGCCAGCGATTCGCCAGGGGCAAATCCTCCGCTCGGCTGCCCGGGATCGACAGCAGCGGGTGGCAAGCAGAAGGCGGCCGGCCCAGATCCGCAGCCCGGATCGACAGGCTCAGATCATCAGGCTCAGATCATCAGGCTCAGATCATCAGGCTCAGATCATCAGGCTCAGACCATCAGGCTCAGACCATCAGGCTCAGACCATCAGGCTCAGACCATCAGGCTCAGACCATCAGGCTCAGACTCGGATCAATAATGATAGTATTTCTCGTTATCGCTATGTCTCAAGCTCGAGAGGTGCTTCATGAAGCCAGTCCATCCGAATCCCGTCTGCCGCCGTCGTCTGTTGAGCGGCCTGGTGGTCATCGCCGGCTCCCTGGGTCTGCCGTCTTCCGTGGTCATGGCCGCTCAGGCTCTGTCCAGCGCCGAGCCAGCGGGGCAGGGCTTTCGTGTGCGGCACACCCAGGGTGAACTGAGTCTGCCCGCACGTCCGCAGCGGGTGGCGGTCTTCGACATCTCGGTGCTCGACATCCTGAATGCGCTGGGTGTCGATGCGGTCATTGGCGTGTCCGGTGACATCTTTCCGGATTACCTGAAACAGTATGCCGGCGCCTCCTACCGCAAGCTTGGTTCTTTTTTTGAACCGGACTTCGAGGCCCTCAACGCCGCGAAGCCGGATCTGATCATCACCGGCGGGCGTTCCAGTGCCAAGTACGAGCAGCTGGCGAAGATGGGCCCCACCATCGATCTGCATGTCGAGCAGGCGCGCCAGACCGAATCCGTCTACGCCAACACCCGGCTGCTGGGCAGGCTCTTCGGCAAGGAGGCCGAGGCAGAACGGCTGATCGCAAAGCAGCAGGCCGCGATCGAGACGCTGCGCGCGAAGAGCGCTCAGGGAGGCAAAGGGTTGATCGTGCTGGTGACGGGAGGGCGCATCAGTGCCTACGGGCCCGGTTCGCGTTTCGGAGTGCTGCACGACGAGTATGGGGTGCCACCGGCAACCACCCAGTTGAAGGTCTCCAACCACGGCGAAGCCATCGGCTCCGAGTTCATCCTCAAGACCAACCCCGACTGGCTGTTCGTGATCGACCGGGACGCCGCGATCGGGCGCCAAGGGGCGGCTGCACAGGTGCTGGACAATCCGCTGGTCAAGCAGACGACGGCTGCCCGAAAGCAGCAGATCGTCTACCTGAATCCCGTCAACTGGTATCTGATCGGCGCAGGCATCCAATCGATGCAGGCACAGATCGAACAGCTCATTCAGGCGTATGACGGTGCGCAGTGATCAGCGCTCGCGGGCGGGCGTGGCGGGGCATGATCTGCTGCGCAGCCACAGCCACAGCCACAGCCAAACCCAAAGCCAAACCCAAAGCCACACCCAAAGCCACACCCAAAGCCACACCCAAAGCCACAGTCGCGGCCGTGGGCAAGAGCAGGAGGGGGGAGGCTCCGCATGGCCACAATTTATGCGCAGGGTACGAAGTCGGCTCGGCTACGTACCAACGCTTATCTTCGAGCCGCTGATTCATATCATGGCGCCTTATTTTTCGTTATCGAATCATCATGCCATTTGCAGACGCTGATCGATTCCGCCTGACATCTGCTGTCCTGCTGTTGCTGACGCTTGCCGTCGCCAGCCTGTTCATCGGTGTGGCCGATGTTTCCTGGCGCACACTGCTGTCCGACGATACCCAGGCGCAAGCCACGCAGTTTCTGGTGCTCAGCCGTATCCCGCGCACGCTGGCCCTGATGCTGGCTGGCATGGCGATGAGTGTTGCCGGGCTGATCATGCAGCTGGTGGCACGCAACCGCTTCGTCGAACCTTCGACGGCGGGCACGGTCGAATCCGCTGCGCTGGGTTTTCTGCTGGCAAGCTTGCTTGTCCCGGAATGGCCGGTGTTCGGCAAGATGCTGGCGGCCGCGAGCTGCGCCTTGCTGGGCACCGTCGTCTTTCTGATGATCCTGCGGCGCATTCCCTTGCGCTCTGTGCTGATCGTGCCGCTGATCGGCTTGATGCTGGGCGGTGTCGTCGAGTCGATCACCACCTTCATTGCCTATCGCTTCGATCTGCTGCAGTCGCTCAGCAACTGGACTTCCGGTGATTTCTCGGGCGTGCTGCAGGGACGCTACGAGCTGCTGTGGCTGGGCTTCGGACTGACGCTGCTTGCCTATGCCGCAGCAGATCGCCTCACCCTGGCTGGCCTCGGCGAAGCCTTTGCCACCAATCTGGGTCTGCATTATCAGCGCATCGTCATGCTGGCGCTGCTGATCGTGGCGATGGTGACGGCTGTGGTCGTCACCACGGTCGGCATGATTCCCTTCATCGGCCTGATCATTCCCAATCTGGTCAGCCTCTTCATGGGGGACAACGCCCGGCGGGCCATTCCCTGGGTGGCTGTCTGCGGCGCTGGCTTCGTCGTGCTCTGCGACATCCTCGGTCGCCTCATTCGCCATCCCTACGAAATGCCTGCCGGCACCATCGCCGGTGTGCTGGGTGCTGCACTCTTTCTGTATCTGCTGCTGAGGCGCAATGCACGTCATGGATGAGCAACCGGAGGGTGTAGCTCCGCGAGCGCGTGATGTCACAGAAATGGCTGGGGCCGCACGCGATGCCGCAGAGGCCGGACACCGTGCTGTCGAAACCTGTCTGGGCGGGGCGGAAACACCTGTCTCGTCGCATTCCGGGGTATCCCCAACCCTGGCTCGCGGAACGATGCCTGCGGCTGGGCGAGGAGTTGGTGGCAACGCGCTGCGCCTGGGCTTGCTGCTGATCCTGGCCTTGTGCTGCGCAACGGCCTTTCTGCTGATCGGCATTGAGGGCGACACGGATTTCGTGCTGCAGCTTCGGCTGCGCAAACTTGCCACCTTCCTGCTGGTCGCCTGGGCCATCGGCGTCTCCACCGTACTGTTTCAGACGGCCACCGAGAACCGCATCCTGACACCGGCCGTCATGGGCTTCGATGCGCTCTACGTGCTGCTGCAGTCCTGCATGATCTTCTTTCTGGGCGGAACTGCCACGATATCGATCGACGCCACCTGGATGTTTCTGATGCAGGTCGGCATCATGCTGCTCTTCGCGGCATTGCTCTACCGTGTCCTGTTCGTTTCTGGGCGGCGCAGCCTGCATCAACTGGTGCTGGCGGGTGTCGTGCTGGGCGTCCTGTTTCGCAGCCTGAACAATCTGATCCTGCGGATGATCGACCCGAATGAATTTCTCTTTCTGCAGGACCGGATGTTCGCCAGCTTCAACAATCCGGACCATAACCTGCTGCTGATTTCCTGCGTTACCGTGCTGCTCACCTCCGTCTGGGCCTTGCGCAGCCTACAGGCCTACGATGTGCTGGCCCTGGGGCGCGAGATCGCCATCAACCTCGGTGTCGATCAGCGACGACTGGTTTCGCGCAGCATGATGTTCGTGGCCGTACTGATTTCGGTCTCGACAGCATTGGTCGGGCCCGTCACTTTCTTCGGTCTGCTGGTGGCCCATCTGGCCTATCAGTCCTTCCGCAGCCATCGACACAGCCTGCTGCTGCCCGCCGTCAGCCTGATCGGATTCATCTGCCTGACAGCAGGCCAGATGATGCTGGAGCACCTGTTCGGATTCGAGACCAACCTGCGCGTCGTCATCGATTTCTTCGGCGGGTTGCTGTTCATCCTGCTGCTGGTCCGTGGAGCCTCCCGATGATCGAAACCCGAGAACTCAGCAAACGCTATGGAGAA
>JBHADS010000274.1:0-2680 GCA_041855185.1 Lautropia sp.
GTGCCGATGTCGCCGAGCACGAAGGTCGGGCCGGCGGTGCTGCGCTGCGTGCGCCAGCGCTGCGCCTCGCTGCTGCTGTCGGCATCGCTGGCATTGAAACCGTGGGTATAGCGCATGTCGACGATGCGGATCTCGCCGAGCAGCCCCTGGCGGACCATCGCCGCCATCTGCTCCACCATCGGATGGCCGGTATAGGCGTAGGCGACGCCGACGATCAGATTCTTCTGCTGTGCCAGCGCGCGGATTTCCTCGCATTCCTCGGAGCTGAAGAACAGCGGTTTTTCGCAGATGACGTGGATGCCTGCCGACAGCAGCGCCTTGGTGATGGGGAAATGGGTGAAGTTCGGCGTGGCCACCGAAACCACCTCGACCCCATCGGGACGAGCGCTTTCCTCGCGGATCAGCGTCTCGGCGTCGGCATAGCAGCGCTCGGCGGCTACGCCCAGCTTGGTGCCGAAATCCCGTCCGCGTGCCGCATCCAGATCGAAGGCTCCGGCGAGCAGTCGATAGGTGTCGTCGCGCAATGCGCCGCTGCGGTGCTTGTAGCCGACCTGTCCGGTACGTCCGCCGCCGATCATGCCCCAGCGCAGGGGGCGCTCGATGCGTCTCTCTCCGTTGATCATCTGCGTCCTCGAATGTCCAGATGTCTCGTTGGTTTCTGGAAAGGAAATTCCATTTCTATAACTAAGATACTGGAAATTTCTTTTCACAAGCAAGAGACATCATGCCTCTCTGGGCTATTCGACGGCGGATCAGGGTTTGTACCGACCGTGCCGGCGTGTGTTGCGCGACGTAAGATGAAAACTGTAATTATTTGTTTCTGCTGATTGACGAACCCCGTCTGATCGGTGATCTTTCCACAAGAACGGAAAATTCTTTCCGTTTTTCAAAAATGAAATCAACGCTCCGATCGCGCCATCTGCAACCCGCAGGACGCTTCGGATCGCAGCAGGTTCAGAGCGCCCATGAAGCGGGCGGCTACATACACAAGGAGACATGAAGTGAAGCGATTCCTGATCGGCACCGCACTGCTGGGCGCGCTGGCAACCCCCGTCCATGCCGAGAACATCGGCGTCTCGATGGCGCTCTTCGATGACAACTTCCTGACGGTGCTGCGCAACGGCATGCTGAGCCACGCCAAGACGCTGGACGGTGTGTCGCTGCAGATCGAGGATGCCCAGAACGATGTCGGCAAACAGCTGAATCAGATTCAGAACTTCGTGGCTGCCGGCGTCGACGCGATCATCGTCAACCCGGTGGATACCGATGCCACGGTGGCGATGACCAAGGCGGCCGAATCGGCGGGCATTCCGCTGGTCTTCGTGAATCGTGAGCCGGTGAATGCCGACAAGCTGCCCGAGACGCAGGCGCTGGTCGCCTCCGATGAGAAAGAGTCCGGCACGCTGCAGACCCAGGAAGTCTGTCGTCTGCTGAAGGCGCAGGGCAAGAAGGAGGCCAAGCTCGTCGTGATGATGGGCGAGCTGTCGAATCAGGCTGCGCGTGTGCGTACCCAGGACGTGAAGGACGTGATCGCCACCGATGAATGCAAGTTCATGAAGATCGCGGAATCGCAGACGGCAATGTGGCTGCGGACGCAGGGCAACGATCTGATGACCAACTGGCTGTCGGCCGGGCTGGAGTTCGATGCCGTCATCTCCAACAACGACGAAATGGCGATCGGTGCCATCCAGGCGCTGAAGACGGCGGGCACCGACATGAAGGAAATGATCGTTGCCGGCATCGACGGCACAGCCGATGGCCTGGCGGCAATGGCTGCGGGTGATCTGGATGTCACCGTCTACCAGAACGGTCAGGGCCAGGGGCAGACGGCTGTCGATACGGCGCTGAAGCTGGCGCGTGGCGAGAAGGTCGAGAAGAAGATCTACGTACCTTTCGAGCTGGTGACGCCGGCCAATCTGGACGAGTACCGCAAGAAGTAAGTCAGCCAATGAAATTGCCGGGGCGGTCCGAGGAAGGGCCGCGCCCTGCCTGAGAACAGAGAGGAGACCATCATGCTGGGCGGAGCAGGAGCCGACGCGCGTGGCGTCTACGAAGGGGAGTTCGTTCTCGAAGTCGACAATGTCCGGAAGGAGTTTCCCGGCGTCGTTGCGCTGGCCGATGTGCAGCTTCGGGTGAGGCCCGGCTCCGTGCATGCCCTGATGGGTGAGAACGGCGCAGGCAAGTCCACCCTGATGAAGATCATTGCCGGGGTCTACAACCCGGACAAGGGCGAAGTGCGCTTCGCCGGCCGCAAGCTCGACATCAAGACGCCGATCGATGCACTGAATTCCGGCATCGCCATGATCCATCAGGAGCTGAACCTGATGAACACCATGACGGTGGCCGAGAACATCTGGATCGGCCGCGAAGCGAAGAACACGCTGGGACTGATCGATCACGACGAGATGAGCCGCATGACCCAGCTGCTCTTCGATGATCTGGGCATCCGGCTGGATCCGGACATTCTCGTCGGCGAGCTGACCGTTGCCCAGAAGCAGATGGTGGAGATTGCCAAGGCCGTCAGCTATCACTCGGATGTGCTGATCATGGATGAGCCGACTTCGGCCATCACCGAGGCGGAGGTCGAGCATCTGTTCCGGATCATCCGCGATCTGAAGCAGAAGGGCGTCGGCATCGTCTACATCACGCACAAGATGAACGAGCTGTTCGAGATCGCCGA
>JBHADS010000275.1:0-3319 GCA_041855185.1 Lautropia sp.
CCAGCAGCTCGTTGGTTGCCGGGTTCAGCCCCTGGAACGGCGATTTGGTGCCCGCCACCTGCTGGTAGCCAATGATGTTCTTGCCTGAAAGCGACATGGGTTCTCCTGTTTCGGTTTTATGGTTTTGGCTGTTTCTTCATCCAGAAATGCGCGTCCGGCACATCGCAGGCCCGCGGATCGAAGACCGGGTTCACCCCCGCCTTCTTCTGCCGCTCGTAGTCCTGCAGGGCTCTGGCCGCCGGGCGGGTCAGCATGACGATGACGATCAGGTTCAGATAGCACATCGTGCCGAAGCCGATATCGCCCAAGCCCCACATCATATCCGCCGTCTGCACGCAGCCCAAGGCCACCACCATCAGGAACACGAGTTTCAACACCAGAGACGGCAGCTTGAAGTGCAGCTTCTCCTGCAGATAGACCAGCGTGGTCTCGGCGATGTAATAGTAGGCCATCAGACAGGTGAAGGCGAAGAAGAAGATGGCCACCGCCACGAAGCCCGCGCCCAGCCCCGGCAGCACCGAGGCGATCGCCTGCTGCGTGAAGGCCGCGCCCGCCTTCACGCCCGGCAGGTACTCGACCAACGGCACCTCGGTGCCCGGCGAAATGACGTTGTAGCTGTTGGTGGCGAGAATCATCAGCGCCGTCGCCGTGCAGACCAGCACCGTGTCGATATAGATCGAGAATGCCTGCACCAGCCCCTGCTTGACCGGGTGCGACACCTCGGCAGCCGCCGAACTGTATGTTCCCTCACCGGCGCCTGCCACGTTCGAGAACACCGAACGGCGTACCCCCCAGGCGATGGCATAGCCGATCATGCCGCCGAAGACCGCATCCATCCCGAATGCGCTGCGGACGATCAGTGCGATCATGCCCGGCACCGCATCGGCATTGGCCCCCAGCACAACCACCAGCATCAGCAGATAGCCGATCGCCATGAAGGGCACGATGATGTCGGCCACGTGCGCAATGCGCTTGATGCCCCCGAAGATGATCAGCGCCAGCGGCACCAGAATGATCAGCCCGCTGACCCACGGCGACCAGCCGAAAGCCTCGGCAAAGGAGGATGTGATGGTATTGGCCTGAACCCCCGGCACCAGCACGCCGTAGGACAGGCAGACCACCAGCGCCACCACGATCGCAAAGACCTTGAGCTTCAGGCCATGCTCGATATACCAGGGACCACCGCCCCGGTACTGATCATTGACCCGCTCCTTGTAGACCTGGGCCAGCGTCGATTCGACGAAGGCGCTCGCGCCGCCCAGGAGCGCCATCACATTCATCCAGAACACCGCACCCGGGCCGCCCGCAGCGATCGCGGTCGCCACCCCGGCGATGTTGCCGACGCCGATACGCCCCGACAGCGACATGCAGAACGCCTGAAACGAGGAGATCCCGGCCGAAGACTCCTGCTTCTCCCGTAGAAGCCGCACCATCTCGCCCAGATAGCGGAACTGGACGCCGCGGGTCATGATCGTGAAATAGAGGCCCACGCCCAGCGCCAGATACACCAGGGCATCGCTCCAGACGAGGCCCGCAATGTCTGCGATCAGTTTTTCCATTCAATGTCTCCTCTCGTGCTTTCTTGGTATACGGGCATCAAGCCCTTTCCGACTCGGTACAACGTCCTTCGTACAAGATCCGTCGCGCCCGCTGCACGCCTGCACGCGGCAGGCGCGCCTCGGGTTCAGGCGAAGCGTCGCACCCGATACGGCTCCGGATCGATCGGCGAAGCCTGATCGAAGTACAACGCCTCGATGATCGAGGCCGTGACGGCGGCCTGCGTCAAGCCGAGGTGATGGTGTCCGAAGGCCAGCAGCACATGGCCGACCCGGTCGATCACCGGCAGGCTGTCGGCGGTCGTGGGCCGAAAGCCCATCCATTCCGAAGCGCCGGCCGCATCGAGCGGTGCCCGCAGCATCTGCTCGGCCAACGGCAGCAGATTGCGGGCGCGTTCCATGTTGGGTGGCGCCTGCAGTCCGGCATATTCCACCGTGCCGGCCAGCCGCAGCCCGCCATCCATCGGCGTCATCACGAAGCGGCGGTCGGCGCTGGAAAGCGGCTGCCGCAGCCTGCCCACCTCACGCGGCAGCATCAGGTGATAGCCGCGCTCGGTGTCCAGCGTCACCGCGATGCCCGTCAGATCCTGCGCCAGCCCCTTGGAAAAAGCCCCTGCCGACAGCACCACCCGCTCGGCCTGCATCGGGCCGGCATCGGTGATCAACTGGATGCGGTCGCCCTCGACCCGCGCCTGGTGCACCCGGCAATGCGCCTGCACCTGCCCCCCCATGTCGGTGAATGCCTGCAGCAGCCGCTGGCTGATCGCCCGCAGATCGGTGATATGCCCCGTATCCGCAAAATAGATGCCCGCCCGTTGACTGTCGCCAAGCGCCGGCTCGCACTCGTGCAGTGCCCCCCGGTCCAGCCAGCGGTTCGGCACCCCCAGGGCATTCAGCCGCCCACTCTGGGCGCGCAGCGCCTGCTCGGTTTCGGGTTTCTCGCAGCTCAGTAGCGTGCCCTGGGTTCTCAGCCAGCGCTCCAGCCCCCAGCTCCGGGCAAACTGCTGCCAGGCCGCCATGCTCTGCTGATTGAGCGCCAGCAGCGCGCGGTGACTGCGCTCGGCGTTGGCCGGCAGCATGTACTTCAGCGCCCGCCACCCCCAGGGCGCCAACCGGGGCAGATAGCGCCAGTCGATGCGCAGCGGGCCCAAAGGGTCCAGCAGCATCGCCGGCAACTTGGGCAACATGCTGGCATCGGCGATCGGATAGACCTGCTCGGTGGCGATATGCCCGGCATTGCCCCAGGAAGCGCCCATGCCCGGATCACCGGCATCGAGCAGCACCGTCTCGACGCCCCGCTTGCGCAGCGTCACCGCAATGCTCAGACCGATGATCCCGCCACCGATGATGAGAGTCGGGCCGTTCATTTCTCGATCCCCCAGCGGAAGGGATCGGCTTCGTCGATCAGCAAGGTGCTTTCGGCGCAGATATAGGCGCGCCCGCGGATCGTCGGCAGGATGCCGCCTTCGGGCGCCGGCACATAGGAGGCCAGAAAACGACTGCCGATCACGCTTTCCTGCTGCCAGAGCGCGCCGGGCGCCAGCACCCCGTCCTCGGCCAGACAGGCCAGCTTGGCGCTCGTGCCCGTGCCGCAGGGCGAACGATCATAGGCACCGCCGGGGCAGAGCACGAAACTGCGGCTGTCGGCCGTATCGGTCGCGGCAAACAGCTCGATGTGATCGATCTCGGCCCCCTCGCTGCCGCCGATGCCCTGATCCTTCAGCGCCTGCATGATGGCGCGCGACACCTGCGTCAGCCGCTCG
>JBHADS010000276.1:0-3705 GCA_041855185.1 Lautropia sp.
ATCCATCGGCAGCATCATGCCGAAGGGCGCGGCAAACAGCAGCCCGTCGCCGGCACGCAACACCGGCAGCGAAGCACGCAGAGAAGGCGGCACCCCCTGCTCCTGCATCCGGTTCTTCCAGCTCCGGCTGTGGGCGCCGGGGCGCTCGCGCAGCCGGTCACGCCCCCTGCCCTGATCCAGCCACAGCCGCTGCCCTCGCAACCAGTCCGGCTCCAGCGCCCAGGCCATCGGCGCGTCGTGCCGGACGGGATGCCAGTCGAAATACAGCCTGCCCGCGGGCACGTCGAGCAGCAGTTCGCCGTTCCACCGAAAATGCAGCGGCACGATCGGCGCCGGCGTCGGCATCGGCGCGATCCGGTCCCGATAGCGCAGCAGCACCCGGTCGTCGTGGCGGACAGTGGCCTGGGCGGCCGCGGCAAACACCAACTGCCGCTCCAGCTCGGCCAGCTTGGCCTGCGACGGCATCCGGCAGCCCAGACGGCCCAGCCAGCAGCGCAGCGCCTCGGCCCGGCGCTCGGCCGGCAGCTTGAGCAGCGCAGCCCGGGACAGCACCGCCGGCGGGCCGCCCGCTTCCTCGCTGCCGGCGGAAATCGGCAGCAGATGCAGGCTGCAGGCCGCCAGATCCTGCTCGGCCTGCCGTTGCAGCTCGTCGGCCGCCTGCTGAAACAGGCCGATGGCCGCCAGTTCGGCCGACAGCGACTGCTCGCCGCTGGCGAGCCGGGCATCGAGCTGGCGGCGCACCCGGTTGCGGGTGAAGCGCAGATCCTGATTGGAGGGGTCATCGACCCAGCGAAGCCCCCGCGCCTGTGCCCAGCCTTGCAGATCGGCGCGAGAGAGGTTCAGAAAGGGACGCAGCAGCCAGAGCCCGGCCGGCGCATGGGGCATCGGTGCGCGGGTGCGCATCCCGGCAAGGCCCAGTATTCCGGTTCCCCGGCGGCGCCGGATCTCGACGGTTTCGAGCTGATCGTTGGCATGGTGGGCGGTCAGCACCGCCTGGGCGCCGACCTCGAGGGCCATCTCGGCCAGCGCCCGGTAGCGCCATTCCCGCGCCCAGGCTTCGAGGCCGGCGGGCTGGCGCCCGGGCAGACCCGGCGGTGTCAGCCGGCGAAAGCGAAAATCCAGCCCCAGGGCAGCGGCTTCGGCGGCGCAGAAAGCCAGCCAGTCGTCGGCCCCCTGCTGCAGCCCATGCTGGACGTGGGCGACGACCAAGCGCGGCCCCGGCGGCAGCGCTGCCGCCGCATGCATCAGAACCTGGGAATCCCGCCCGCCCGAGCAGGCGAGCAGCAGCGTCGCGTCCGCCGCGACGCCCATCTGCGACAGACAGTGGCGCAGTGCCTGGACCGGCATCGGGGCTCAGCGCGGCCGATGCCGGGCATCGAGCGCCTGCGGCCTCCCGAGCCCGGTGCGGCGGGCGACGGGATGGAGCGCCCGGTCCGCCTCAGGCGGCCGCATCCTTGAATTTTCCGTAGGAGGCCAGGCGCACCTGACGCTGGCGCACCAGATCGGCCGGTCGCATCCCGGCGGTCTGGCGCAGCGCCTCGACCAGCATCGGCCGCAGCGCATTGGCCATCGCCTCGCCGTCACGGTGGGCACCGCCCACCGGCTCCTCGACGATCTCGTCGATCAGGCCCAGCGCCTTCAGGCGCGGTGCGGTGATGCCCATGATGTCGGCCGCCTCGGGTGCCTTGTCGGCGCTCTTCCACAGAATGGCGGCGCAGCCCTCGGGCGAGATCACCGAGTAGACGCTGTACTGCAGCATCAGCAGCACGTCGGAGACACCCAGCGCCAGCGCGCCGCCCGAGCCGCCCTCGCCGATCACCACACTGATGATCGGCACTTCGAGCCGGGCCATTTCATACAGGTTGCGACCGATCGCCTCGGACTGGCCGCGCTCCTCGGCTCCCATGCCGGGGAAGGCGCCCGGGGTGTCGATCAGGGTGATGATCGGCAGGCCGAATTTCTCGGCGGTCTTCATCAGCCGCAGCGCCTTGCGATAGCCCTCGGGCCGCGGCATGCCGAAGTTGCGATAGGTGCGTTCCTTGGCGTCGCGCCCTTTCTGGTGGCCGATCACCATCACGCTCTGCCCATTGAAGCGCGCCAGCCCACCGACGATGGCCGGGTCGTCGGCAAAGGCGCGGTCGCCATGCAGCTCGTGGAAATCGGTCATCAGCGCCGCGATGTAGTCGAGGGTGTAGGGGCGCTGCGGATGCCGCGCCACCATCGCCATCTGCCACGGCGTCAATTTGTCGTAGATGTCCTTCAGACGCGAATCGCATTTGACGCGCAGGCGGTCGATCTCCTCGGCAATATCGACCACGGACTCGCCCTGCATGTAGCGCAGCTGCTCGATCTTGTTTTCCAGTTCGGCGATTGGTTGTTCAAAATCCAGATAGGTCGTCTTCATCGCGTTGTGGCATCCATGCGCCGGCCCGGGCCGTGCGTCAGGCTAAAGCCGGTCAGCGCAGGCTGACCGGGGCGTGCCGGGCAGGAACCCGGCACCCAAAACAGTGGGTAAAAGAGAAATGTACCGCAAGCAGGCCGTTCCAGCGCGCGTTTCGAGGGCCAGTCGGGCACGGAATACGGGCTGCCGCCGCACACCACGGCGGCCGTGGCGCGGCCCGCTCAGCGGCGCCAGGTGGTGCCGCCGGGGCCATCCTCCAGCGTGATGCCGGCTTCGGCCAGCTGCTTGCGAATGGCGTCGGCCTCGTCGAAACGGCGCGCGCGGCGCGCCTCGAGCCGGGCCTGCACCAAAGCATCGATGGCATTATCGTCGAGATCGGCCGCCTGTGCAGCCTGACCGCGCAGACCGCTGCGCCGAACCGCCGCCGGCGCCTGCCGCAGCAGCCCGAGTGCAGCGCCCAGGCCACGGAACAGCGCCTCGGTGGCGGGGTCGCGGTCACGGTTCAGCGCATTGGCCAGCTCGAACAGCACCGACACCGCCACCGGCGTGTTGAAATCATCGTCCATCGCCTCGGCAAAGCGCTGGGCACGGGGCTCCTGCCAATCGATGCCGGCCACCAGCGCCGCGGCCTGCGCGTCGTCGAGCGCGGGCGCGTCCGGCGACAGCGCATTGTAGAGACGGATCAGCGACTCGCGCGCATCCTCCAGCCCCACATCCGAGTAATTGACCTGGCTGCGGTAGTGCGAGCGCACGATGAAGTAGCGGATCACCTCGCCATCGAGCTTCTCGAGCACATCGCGGATGGTGAAGTAGTTGCCCAGCGACTTGGACATCTTCTCGCCGTCGATCTGCACGAAACCGTTGTGCATCCAGTAGCGGACGAAGCTGCGGCTGCCGTCGGGGAAATAGGCGCCGTCGCTCTGGGCCAGCTCGTTCTCGTGGTGCGGGAACTGCAGATCGGCCCCGCCACCGTGGATGTCGAACTGACGGCCCAGCAGCTGGGTGGACATCGCCGAGCACTCGATGTGCCAGCCGGGCCGGCCATCGCCGAAGGGGCTGTGCCAGCAGGCTTCGGCCGGCTCCTCGGGCTTGGCAGCCTTCCACAGCACGAAGTCGAGGGGATCTTCCTTGGCGGCGGCCACCGCCACCCGCTCGCCGGCGCGCAGGTCGTCGAGGGTCTTGCCGCCGAGGCGTCCGTAGCCGGGGAAGCGGCGCACGCGGAACAGGGTGTCGCCGTTGTCGGCCCGATAGGCCAGGCCGTTGTCCTCCAGCAACGAGATCAGGTCCAGCATCTGCGGCACGTA
>JBHADS010000277.1:0-5067 GCA_041855185.1 Lautropia sp.
CGCGCTGTTCCGCATCCAGGACAAGGATGCGGCCGGCAAAGCCACCCGTGGCTGGGCGCTCTACCGGGTCGAGGAGGGGCGTGCCCGACGTACCCCGGTCGAGACCGGCCTGCGTTCGGCACTGGCCATCCAGATCCTCGATGGAGCGAGGGAGGGAGATCGGGTGATCATCCAGCCGGATGACCGGATCAAGGACGGTACCCGGATCGAGGCGCAGCAGTGAGCAGTGCCCCGGGGTATCGCCAGCCCCCCGCTCGCGCTCGACATCGACAGGAGGAACCGCTGCGTGCAAGGGATGGCAGATGGTTCATGACCGAAGAACTGCCGGAAAAATCGCCACCTCGGCGTGCGGGGCAGGGACTCAGGGCTGCCATCCCGGCACCTTCTGCCGGATCGCACGCGAGAATGCGGCGCTTTCGGCAGCACCTTGCCGCCCTGCCGCCTTTCGGTCGGCCGACAGCGCCGCGGCGTTGATGTGGCCCTGCGCCTGCAGCGTCGGATAGTCGGTGCCCGGCATCAGCCCGCCCTGGTCGAAGGCATATTCGGCAAAGTGCCCCGACGCCAGCAAGCGCCAGTCGATCGGCAGCCCCGGCGCCAGCAGCCGCGCCATGTCGAAGACGATGGTCGTGCAGTTGCTCGTCAGCGTGTTGTAGAAATCCGGCGCGGTCCGCAGCTTTTCGGCGGCGGCCAGATAGCCCAGGAACAGCGTTCGCAACTGAGCCCGATCGAAGTTCAGCCGATAGAGATAGACATCCTCGCCTCGGGCACTGGTTCGGGTGCGAATGATATCGTGCTCATCGGCCGCGATGATCACCTGTTCGTAACGCCGGAAGAAACCGGCCAGGGCGTCGAAGGCTTCATGGCGCTCCTTGCGGATCTCCAGCGAGAAAACCAGCTGCTGCCCATCGTCGAAGCCGAAGGAGACCAGTGTGTGCGCAATGTGTGGCCCCATCCAATAGGAGAGGATCAGATCGGCGCTGGCGAGTCTGCGCAGATCGTAGTGGCGCGTCTCCCAGCGCACGCTGTAGTCGGTTTCGCTGCGCCAGAAGAAATTGCGCACCTGCTGTATCCGCACCCGATCGCCGTCGATGTCGGCCTGCAGCAATCGGGCCACGTCCTCGGCCCATGCACGCTGATGCGAAGGCTGCACACTCTGCCACCATCCCAGCAGCGCCAGACTGCACAGCGCAAAAACCCCCAGCAGCAGCCGGCGATATCGGCCCACCCCCGATCGGGGTCCGCCAGCAGGCGAGACCCGGGCAGCGCCAACCACCGGCCCGCCCGCCGTGACGGCCGATGCCCGTGCCCTGCGCATCGTCGGCCACAGCATCAGCACCACGGTGGCCAGCGTCAGCAGGCACCAGCCCGAAAGCAGCAGCAGACGCGGCAGCCCCGAAGTCTGGAACCACAGCGCCCCTGCCCCCCAGACCGCCATCGGCAAAAGCATCGCCAGCATGACCAAACGCACGCTTGCATGCAGCAGAACTCGCGCGCAATGGCGGGGCTGTACTGGCGTGTCGTCATGGGCAGACATATGATGTACCTGTGGTGTGTTTTCCGACTGAAGCCTCGATCCCGACCCGCGCCAGCCATGCACATCGGCAACCGGCGCCCGCTGTCTCGCGTCAGGACCGGGCGCAGTCCCCCGAACAAGGAGAAGAAGCATGCTGACCCTGACCTGTCTGGGCGGTGCCGGCACCGTCACCGGCTCGAAGCACCTGCTGTCCTTCGGCGAGACCAACATTCTCGTCGATTGCGGCCTCTTTCAGGGGCTGAAGAATCTGCGTGAGCTCAACTGGCAACGTCTGCCGATCGACCCCGCCCGCATCGACGCCGTGGTCCTGACCCATGCCCACCTCGACCACTGCGGCTATCTGCCCCGTCTGGTGATCGACGGTTTCCGGGGGCCGGTCTTCAGCACCGCCGCCAGCCGTGACGTGGCGGAGCTGATTCTGCAGGACAGCGCCTGGCTGCAGGAGAAGGACGCCGAGTTTGCCAACCGCAAGGGATTCTCCAGGCACAAACCCGCCATGCCGCTGTACCGGGTGGTGGATGTGGAACGCACGATGAACCGCTTCGAGACCGTGCCCTGGCACAGTGCCGAAGCCCTGCCCGGTGGTGCACGGCTGCTGCTGCGTCGCGCCGGGCACATTCTGGGTGCGGCGAGCGCCGAGCTGAATCTGAATGGCACCCGCGTGGTGTTCTCGGGCGATCTGGGTCGTTATGAGGATGCCGTGCTGCACGACCCCGAAAGCGTGCCCGAGGCCGATTACATCGTCATCGAGTCCACCTATGGCAACCGGCAGCACGACAGGACCGATCCGGTCGAAGCGCTGGGCGAGGTGATCGACCGGACGGTGCGGCGCGGTGGCACGGTGGTGATCCCGGCCTTCGCGGTGGGCCGTGCTCAGATGCTGATCCACGCCATGTGGCAGCTGCGCCGGCGGGGTCGGCTGAACAACGTGCCCGTCTATCTCGACAGTCCGATGGCCACCAGTGCCACCCAGCTGCTGCAGCGTCATCACGATGAGCACAAGCTGTCGGCCGATAAGTACGAGGCCGCCTGTTCGGCCGTGACCTATGTGCGCGATGTGACCGACTCGAAGCTGCTGTCGGCCAACCGCTATCCGAAAGTGATCATTTCCGCCAGCGGCATGGCAACCGGCGGCCGGGTGCTGCACCATATTGCCGCCTTCGGCGGTGGGCACCAGAACACGCTGCTGTTCTCGGGCTTCCAGGCAGCCGGCACCCGCGGCCGCAAGCTGCTGGAGGGCGCCCGCGAGGTGAAGATCTACGGGCAGTGGATGCCGATCAATGCCGAGGTGGTGGAACTGCCGATGCTGTCGGCCCATGCCGACAGCGATGAGCTGATGCGCTGGCTGGGCGGATTCCGCCAGGCACCGCGCCGGGTGTTCATCGTCCACGGCGAGCCCGAAGCCTCGGAGGCGCTGCGCGAACGCATCCAGCGGGAGCTGGGCTGGCGGGCCTGCGTGCCGCTGCAGGACCAGCCGATCCAGCTCTGAGGCCCCAAGCGCCTCATGCCCGTGCCCGCCCCAGAGGAAAGTCCTCCGGGGGCGGGCAGGCGCGGCCCTCGTCTTACAGGAAGAGCCTGGCGAACAGCAGGCCGAAGCCCAGGCTGAAGACCATGCTCAGCAGGCCGGGCACCATGAAGCTGTGGTTGAAGATGAAGCGACCAATCTTCGTCGAGCCGGTGCTGTCGAAATCGATGGCGGCGATGATCGGGCCGTAGTTGGGGATGAAGAAGTAGCCGTTGACCGCCACGAAGGTGCCGATCATGATCGGCGCCGGAATGCCCAGACCGATGCCCAGCGGGAACAGCGTGGCCACCGTGGCCCCCTGGCTGTTGACCAGCACCGACAGCGCGAACAGCGCCAGCGCAAAGGCCCAGGGCGCAGCCTCGACCAGCGCCGACACCGCGTCCTTCAGCTCGGGCAGATGGGCCTGCATCAGCGTGTCGCCCATCCAGGCCACGCCGAAGATGGCGATCACCGCCCGCATCCCGGCATGGAACACGCTGCCACGGGTCACTTCATTGCCATCGGGCTTGCAGATCATCATGATCAGCGCGGCGGCTGTCAGCATGACGATCTCGATGGTGTGGGCCATGCCCATCGGCTTGCCCTCGAAGACCGGTCGCAGCGAGGGCATCGCCCCCAGCAGCACCACCAGCAGCGAGGCCAGCAGGAAGATCGCGACCGACACCTTGGCACCGGGGCGGACACTGCTTTCCTGCTCATCACCCACCGTCAGCGGGTTCTCGCGCACATAGTCGGGGTCCTGCAGCAGACGCTGATAATGCGGGTCATCCTTCAGCTCCTTGCCCATCCGGTTGACGATCAGGCAGGCCAGCGCGATGCCCAGCACCGTGGACGGCACCGTCACCTTCAGCACATCGGCCAGCGTCACACCCTGCGGCTCCAGATAGGTGACGGCTGCGACCACAGCAGCGGCGATCGGACTGGCGACGATGGCGAACTGCGAGGCAATCACCGCCATCGACAGCGGGCGCTCGGGGCGGATGCCGTTGCAGCGGCTGACCTCGGCAATCACCGGCAGCACCGAATAGGCGACGTGGCCGGTGCCGGCCAGCACCGTGAAGGTATAGGTAACGGCCGGTGCCACGAAGGTGATGTGACGCGGATTGCGCCGCAGCAGCCGGGTGGCGATCTGGATCATGTAATCCAGGCCGCCGGAAGCCTGCATGGCGGCCGCTGCCGAGACCACGGCCATGATCATCAACATGACATCGATCGGCGGACTGGTGGGCTGCAACTGAAAGCCGAAGGAAAGGATCAGCAGGCCGATACCGCCCAGCACACCCAGACCGATGCCACCGATGCGGGCACCGATCAGGATGCACAGCAGGACAATGGCGAACTGGATAAAGAACATCATGACTCCTGAAAGACTGGCAAGACGATGGGGCACGGATGCACGGCGCGCTGTCCGACGCTGCACGCCACGCGTCCATGCCCCCTGGAACTCGGGGCAACGCGCTCCGCGCGTGCCACGAGCCCCTAAGTTTATTGCGAGGCCCAAACCATATAAGATCGCTCGACCTTCACACCCCCAGGAGACAAGGGATGCCCCAGCCCGCACAGCGCCTGATGATCGGATTCGGCTCGGAAACCGGCACCTGCCGTGCCCTGGCGCATGAGCTGGGCAGCGATCCGGCCTTCGCCCCCTTCCAGCCCGAAGTCCATGATCTGAACGATCTGCCCGATGCGGTCTTCGACGGGCCTGCCACCCTGGTGATCATCACCAGCTCCTATGGCGATGGCGGACCACCGAGCAATGCCTACCACTTCTGGGAGCGCCTGCACGCCAACGACTACCTGCCGGATCTGCGCTATGCAATCTACGGCGTCGGCGACACCGCCTATGCCGAGTTCTGCGGTTTTCCACGGGCGCTGGAAGCGATGCTTGAAGACCGGCAGGCAGAGATGCTGATCAACCGCGTCGATTCGGACGCTGAGCACCCCGAGTTCTTCGAGCAGTGGCGCACGGTGCTGCTGCAGGTGCTGCACGGCGACACGCAAGCCGGCC
>JBHADS010000278.1:0-3670 GCA_041855185.1 Lautropia sp.
ATCAGGCCAGCCAACTGGTTCTTCATCATGCTTGTTCTCCGTCAATCGGTTTGATCGAATCCGGCAGAATAGTGGCACCGAATTCATCCATCAAGGTTCTTACAAAAGGATCGGCATGGATCGCCTGCACGCTTTCTTCCTGACGCCGTGCCCGCCGCTCGGCCGCCCGTGTCGCGGCGGTCTGCCCCACGTTGTCGGTGGAACTGACGTTGAGCATCACCGCTGTGCCGAAGTGCTCGGACAGCAGCTGCTGGGCACGCTCGACCAGTGAAGCCTCGGTCAGCTGCCGGATGGCGACCTGCAGCTCGAAGCGCTTGCCGTGCCGGGCGCGCAGCTCGCTCTGCATCAGCAATTGACGCAGCGCCCCCTGTGCCGGCAGGGCCGCAGCCAGCGCTGGCCAGTCACCGTCGAAACCCAGCTCATCATCGGCCAGCGAGGATGGCGCCGCATCGGCCGGGGCGGATGTCACCCCGGATCGAGGTTCGGACGAAGCCGCTGGCAGGCTGGCCGAAGCAGCAGAGACGGCCGGCGGCTCGACAGACGACGGAGCCCTGGCCGACGCAGCGGCCTGCGCAGCCGCCGCGGGCGAAGAAACGGCGGCAGCAGGCTGGCCTGACATCTGCCCGGCGGCTTCGGGGTGCAGCGGCGCATCGGTGCGTCCGCCCCCAGCCCCGACGACGGGCGACGGGGACGAGGGCCGGGACGACGGTGATGGCGCCGCAGGTGCAGCGCTTGCGCCCGCAGGCGGAGGCTCGGCCGAGGGCGACTCCCCGGCTGCCCCGGTCTGTGTCGCTCCGCCCTCAGCGGCGGCAGGGGCACGCTCGCGGCGGGCCGCCTGCTGCGCCCCCTCGGATGCCCCCTGCCCACCGGTCGGCCGGGCCGAACTTTCGGTGTAGTGCGCCTGACGCGCGCCGGCACGGGCTGGCGGGCCGCCCCGGGCATCGCCCCCGGCCGCACGCCCCCGTCCGCCGCCCATTTCCTGGGCCAGCCGGCGCGCCTTCTCCAGCGCACTCATGCCCCCCCGCTCCTGCGGCTGGGAGGCAGAATCAGCAGCGCCCTCGGCAGCCCCTGCGGCTGCTGGCTGCGCGGCATGGTGAGGCGTCGGATGATCGCCCGGCGCCCCCCCAGCCGGCCCGCCCCGCCCCGCCGGGCCTTCGAGCGCTGGCCGCGCGCGGGCGCCCCCCGGTTCGTGGGCCGGCACCGCCCCCAGCGCCAGCGTGTCGGCCCGGAAAGCCAGCATGCGCAGCAGGGTCATCGTGAAGCCGGTCTGGGCATCGGGCGCCAGCGGCAGATCGCGTACTCCATGGATGGCGATCTGATACCAGACCTGTACATCGGCCGGATCGATCCGGGCCGCCAGCGGGTGCGTCTCGCCGTGCCCGACCTGGGCCAGCGCCACCCGCTGCAATTCGCTCGCCATCGCCATCAGCACCTGGGCGTAGGCAGGATTCTCGGCCGCCATCGCATCGACGAAGCCGAGCAGCTGCGCCGCATCGCCTTCGGTGAGCTTTTCCAGCAGCGTCGGCGCCAGCGCCTCGTGGACCGTGCCGAGCATTTCCTGCACGGTCTGCTGCTGCACCTGGCCCGCGCCCAGCGCGATCGCCTGGTCGAGCAGCGAGAGTCCGTCGCGCATGCTGCCGCCAGCCGCCCGGCCGATCAGCATCAGTGCCTCCGGCTCGAAGGGCACCTGCTCGGCTTCGAGCACATGTCCGAGGTGCTCGGCCACCGTCTGCGGACCGACGTTGCGCAACCCGAACTGCATGCAGCGCGACAGCACCGTGACCGGCACTTTCTGCGGGTCGGTGGTGGCCAGCACGAACACCACGTGCGGCGGCGGCTCTTCCAGCGTCTTCAGCATGGCGTTGAAGGCGTGGGTCGAGAGCATGTGGACTTCGTCGATGACGAAGACCTTGTAGCGGCCGACGGTGGGCAGATAGGCTGCGTTCTCGAGCACGACCGCCATCTCCTCGACCTTGCGGTTCGAGGCGGCGTCCATCTCCAGATAATCGGGGAAACGCCCCTGATCGACACCGACGCAGGCCGCGCACTGGCCGCAGGGGTGCGAGCTGACGCCCTGCTCGCAGTTGAGCGCCTTGGCCAGAATCCGGGCGATGGTGGTCTTGCCGACGCCCCGGGTGCCGGTCAGCAGGTAGGCGTGGTGAAGGCGTTGATTGTCGAGCGCATGGCGCAGGGCACGGACGACCGTGTCCTGCCCGACCAGTGAATCGAAATCACGGGGGCGCCATTTGCGGGCCAACACCTGATGGCTGGATTGTGACTGCACCGGGTTCGTGTGGGGCCGCTGGCGGCCAGACAGGTTTGGCAACGAGGACGGGACGATGCACGGCCTGCACGCCGAAGCGGCGAATGCCCTGCACGAGAAAAGAGGGGGACGAGCCCGACCCTCGGCACTTGCGGGTAACGGTTATGGCTGCTTCCTTCCGGACCTGACCAGGTTCCCGAGCCACAATGCGAGGAGGCCCGTCCGGCGACGATTGTATATCAGCTTTGAAAAAGCTTCGCGCAGCCCCTGCACTTTCGTGCCGCCGCCCTTCGAACGCTGGACATTCGGCACGACAGCCGGCATGATGTTGCAATGCAACACAGCACGACGCACGGCAACGACATCCAATGCAGGTCGAACGGATCTGCGCGCGAGGCAGTGGCCCGGCCCCGTGCCCCGGCCATGTCCGGGCCGGCAACGCCCTGCAGCCAGCCCGACCCCTGGGCCTTGAAACCGCCGGGTTCGGCCCGACTGTAGGGGCTTGGAGCGAGGCCGGCAGCCGCTTCGATCACCCCGAGGTGCTGTCGGCAACGTCAGCCCGTGTTATTTTTAGTCCCCCAACGGGAGAGTCCTGGAAAGATCCTGGAAAGAATCTATGGCTATCAAAAACGTTTCCACCGACAGTTTCGACGCCGATGTCCTGAAATCGGAACGCCCGGTGCTGGTCGATTTCTGGGCAGAATGGTGTGGCCCCTGCAAGCTGATCGCCCCCATGCTCGATGATGTCTCGCGCGACTACGCCGACAAGCTGGCCGTCGCCAAGGTCAACGTCGACGAGCACCAGGCCATCGCCGCCAAATACGGTATTCGTGGCATCCCGACGCTGATGCTTTTCCGCAACGGCACGCTGGTCGGCACCAAAGTGGGCGCCGTCTCCAAGGGACAGCTGACCGCCTTCCTCGACAGCAACCTCTGACCTTCGAGCCCGGCGCATCGGGCAGGCCGCAGCGCCTCAGCGCACGACCTGCCCCTGCCCGGACGCTGGCGCGAGTCATGAACTGGCTCTGCACGCTGCGGGACTTTCGCGGGAACCGCTGGAACGAACAAGTTCATGAATCGCTCCATCGCGCCCTCGCCGGCCGGCATCCTGCTCGCCCTGGGATTTTCTGACCGACTGATCCCGGGTCGATGGCCCCGGGCAAAAGCCCCTCCGCACGCCGCTGCACGCGAATCCGGACACCTCCCAAGCATCGGGGCACCGGAAATCGACGCTTCGGGACGCGCAGGGCCGTTGCAGCAGCAGAGCCGGTTGCACCTTCCTTTTTTGCGCAACGACGATAATCGTAGTACAGTGCGTACCCGATCCCGATCGGTCGCACTCCGGTTCTGGCGGCACATGCGCCGCACACCGGAAGCGTAACGGACAGGCTCATCGAGCAGCCAACC
>JBHADS010000279.1:0-7724 GCA_041855185.1 Lautropia sp.
TCTTCTCGCTCTACGACGAGACCCACGGCGCCCACCCGGCGCACTGGTTCTTCGACCGGGGCGTGCAGGCGGGCTGGCGTATCGGCGCCATGGTGATCAGCGACAGCGGCACAGCCCTGGAGATGGGCGACGAGGCGCTGCGCAGCGCCCTGAGCGCACAGCTGCAACGGACCCTGGCCCTGCCGGCGCCCGAGCAGATCAGCCTGATCCACGACAAGCGGGCCACCTTTGCCTGCACGCCGGATCGTCCGGTGGCGCCTCCGGGCTTTCTGCTGCAGCACCTGCCCGGCATTGCGCTGGCCGGCGACTACAGCTACGGCGGCTACCCCGCCACGCTCGAAGCCGCCGTGCGCAGCGGCCGGATGGCGGCCGAGCTGATGCAGCGCCGCGGCTGAAGGCTTCCGGGCCACAGCTCCCGCCAGCCCCCTGAAGGATGGCAGCCCCGGTCGGCACACCCCTGGGAAACGCCGGCCGACGCCGGCAGCACGGGAAGCAAGCTCCGCCGCCGAGGCGACCGGGCAAGCGCCGGCCGAAGCAAACGGCAGGGGAAGAAGGACGGACGAAAGAAGGCGCCCCGGGGCAGCCTCAGTCCCAGGCTTGACTCAGCGCCTCGTCGATCCGCTCCACGGCCCGGACCTCCAGCCCGGTCATCGGCTTGCGCGGCGCATTGGCCTTCGGGCAGATCACCCGCGTGAAGCCGAGCTTCAGCGCCTCGCGCAGCCGCTCCTGTCCCCGGGGCGAGGGGCGCACCTCACCGGCCAGGCCCAGCTCGCCGAACACCGCCAGCCCCCGCGGCAGCGGCCGATTCTTCAGGGATGACAGCACCGCCAGCACCACCGCCATGTCGGCGGCAGGCTCGGTGATCCGCACCCCGCCCACCGCGTTCAGAAACACATCCTGGTCGTGGTACTGGATGCCGGCGTGGCGGTTCAGCACCGCCAGCAGCAGGTTCAGCCGCATCGGGTCCAGACCGATGCAGAGCCGGCGCGGCTGCCCGCCATGCGACTGATCGACCAGTGCCTGGATCTCGACCAGCAGCGGCCGGGTGCCCTCCTGGGTGATCAGCACACAGGAGCCCGCCACCGATTCGGCATGTTGCGACAGAAACAGCGCCGAGGGATTGCTGACGGTCTTCAGCCCGCGATCGGTCATGCCGAAGACCCCCAGCTCATTGACCGCGCCGAAACGGTTCTTGATCGCCCGGATCAGCCGGAACGTGGAGTGGTTGTCCCCCTCGAAATAGAGGACGGTATCGACCATGTGCTCCAGCACCCGGGGTCCTGCCAGCGCGCCTTCCTTGGTCACGTGGCCGATCATCACCACCGCAATGCCCTGCTGCTTGGCCAGCCGCGTGAGCTGGGCCGCGCAGTCCCGCACCTGCGACACCGAGCCCGGCGCCGATTGCAGATCGTCGCTCATCACCGTCTGGATCGAATCGACCACCAGCACCTGCGGCCGGGTCTGCGCCACCGCATCCATGATGCGCGCCATCGAGATCTCGGCCAGCATCGGTAGCCGCGAACCATCGACGCCGAGCCGGCTGGCCCGCAGCGCCACCTGGGCCAGCGATTCCTCGCCGCTGACATAGAGCACCGGCAGCTCGGCCGACATGCTCGCCAGCGCCTGCAGCAGCAGCGTGGACTTGCCGATGCCCGGGTCGCCGCCGATCAGCACCACCGACCCCGGCACCATGCCGCCGCCCAGCACCCGGTCGAACTCGGTCAGCCCGGTGGGCAGGCGTGGCACCGAATCGATCGGCACCGACGACAGCAGCGCCACCGCCGAGGTCTCGGCCAGCATCCCTTGCCCCAGGCGCCGCGCCGCGGCCGACTCCTTGCGGCTGACCCGAACCTCCTCCAGCGTATTCCATGCCTGGCAGGACGGACACTGCCCGAGCCACTTGGCACTGCTCGCGCCACAATCCCGGCAGACGAACTGGGTCTTGGTGCTCATGCCACCCTCCTTGCCACCCGGGGCGCCAGCGCGCACATCAGCTCATAGCCCAGCGTACCGGCACCGGCCGCCACCTCGTCGATCGACACCAGATCGCCCCACAGCTCGACCGGCGCGCCCGGCAGAGCCCCCGGCACCGGCTCCAGATCGACCGCCAGCATATCCATCGAGACCCGGCCCAGAATGCGGGTCCGGATGCCGTCGACCGCCACCGGCGTGCCCGTGGCCGCCACCCGGGGATAGCCATCGGCATAGCCGCAATCGACGATGCCGATCCGCATCGGCCGCTCGGCCACGAAGCGCCCGCCATAACCGGTCGCCTCGCCCGGTTGCAGGGTCTGCACCGCCAGCAGGCTGCCCTGCAGCTGCATCGCCGCCCGCAGCCCCAGCGCCCGGGCCGTGCGCGCATCGGTGAAGGGGCTGGCCCCATAGAGGGCGATGCCGGGCCGCACCGCATCGCGGTGGCTGGCCGGCAGGCTGAACAGCGCCGCCGAGTTGGCCAGACAATGCCGGGCATCGGCCGGCAGCCAGGGCCGCAACGCCCCCATCAACTGGTCGAAGCGCTGCATCGGCACATCCGCCCCGCCCTCGACATCGGCATTGGCGAAATGCGTCATGCAGCCACGCAGCCGCACCCGCGGGTTGGCCGCCAGCCGCCGTGCCGCCTCCATCGCCTCGGCCGGGCTGAATCCCAGCCGGTTGAGGCCGGTGTTGAGCTTCAGGAACACCTCGATCCCCGCCCCCTGATGCGCCTCCAGCCACAGCAGATGGTCGGCCCGGTGCACCGCCAGCGTCAGCCGCTGCTGTGCCGCCTGCGCCACGTCCTGCGGATCGAAAGCACCTTCGAGCATCAGGATCGGCTTCTCCCAGCCGGCCGCGCGCAGCCGCGACGCCCCGTCGAACTCGATCAGCGCCATGCCATCGGCCGCCGCAAAGCCCTTCAGGGCATTCAACAGACCATGTCCATAGGCATCGGCCTTGACCACGGCCCACAGATGGGCATCGGGCGCCTGCTGGCGCGCCAGCCCCAGGTTGTGCGCCATCGCATCGGTGCGAAGCGTCGCTGTCAGTTTTCTTGGCATATTCCGGCAGAGCGCCAGCGATCGGCAGAGCATCGCCGGCGAAGAGGAGCTTTCCAGCAAGGAGGTTTCGGACACGGGCAGCAAGTGCCGTGATTCTTTTCTTCCGGCCTGATAATAGCCCGTTGGCGCCCAGGGCGCGCGCCCGGTGGACCGGGGTGGCCCGGGGCGATCCTGCCGCCCTGCCAGAAGCCCTGCCCCTGTTGTCTCGGGGATTCCCCGAAAAACGCAGGAAATCCGCGCCGCAGGTATCATCCTCGTCGTTGCCTCACTACGGACGCGGAAGCGAACGGATGAAACCCGGTTTCTACACCATCATGGCGGCGCAATTTCTGTCGTCGCTGGCCGACAACGCGTTGCTGATCGCCGCCATTGCCCTGTTGCGGGAAGCGCAGGCGGCCGACTGGATCATTCCGTTCCTGAAACTGGTCTTCGTCGTCTCCTACGTGCTGCTGGCCCCCTTCGTGGGCGCCTTCGCCGATGCGATGCCCAAGGGCCGGGTGATGTTCATCACCAACGCCATCAAGCTTGTGGGCTGTCTGCTGCTGTTGGCCGCGATGCCACCGCTGGCGGCCTATGCGCTGGTCGGCTTCGGTGCGGCCGCCTACTCACCCGCCAAGTACGGCATCCTCACCGAGCTGCTGCCCGCCGAGAAGCTGGTCGCCGCCAATGGCTGGATCGAGGGCACCACCGTCGGCTCGATCATCCTCGGCACCGTGCTCGGTGGCGTGCTGATCTCGCCGAAGGTCTCGGCCTGGCTGCTGGGCTTCGATCTGCCGGCCCTGGACACCGGCATCGACACGCCGGCCGAAGCCGCGATTCTCATCATCACCGCCATCTATGCGCTGGCCTCGCTGATCAACCTGCGCATCCCCGATACCGGTGCCCGCTATCCGGGCCGCTCGCATCACCCGATCACGCTGGTGCGCGTCTTCGTGCACTGCAATCTGACGCTGTGGCGTGACCCGCTCGGTCAGATCGCCCTGGCCGTCACCACGCTGTTCTGGGGGGTGGGCGCCACCCTGCAGTTCCTCGTGCTGAAATGGGCCGAGCACCAGCTCGACATGCGTCTGGACCAGGCCACCATGCTGCAGGGGGTGGTCGCGCTGGGCGTGGCGCTGGGCGCCGTGATGGCGGCCTCGCGGATTCCGCTGAAGCGCTCGATGCGCGTGCTGCCGCTGGGTCTGGCGATGGGTCTGACCGTGCCGCTGATGACGCTGGTGCACGGCGAGCTGATGGCCTGGGTGGTGCTGCTCGCCATCGGCGGCATGGCCGGCTTCTTCGTGGTGCCGATGAATGCGCTGCTGCAGCATCGTGGCTATGTGGTGATGAGCGCCGGCCACTCGATCGCCGTCCAGAACTTCAACGAGAACCTGAACATCCTGGTGATGCTGGCGCTCTATGCGCTGCTGCTCTGGCTCAACCTGCCGATCAACGTGATCACCGTGCTGTTCGGCCTGCTGGTGGCCGGCATCATGGCGCTGATCACCCTCTGGCACTATCGCAACCAGCGCCGTTGCGACAACGAAGCGATGATCGGCGAGACGCCCCGCGCCCGCCCCGGCGAATACAAGCCGCATCACTGAGCGCTGAGGGCGGCACAGCCATGTGCACGCCCTGAGCGGCTTTCGTGGGGACGATTAGAATCCGGGATCGTCACCGTGCCGACGCAGAAACTGCTGTGTCGGACTATGGACGCGCTTGCTCGCCCAGCACCGAGCGGGCCAGGCAGAGGTCTTCCCAGCTCCTCAGCTTGTCGAGCGGATTGCGCAGCAGATAGGCCGGGTGGAAGGTACAGATCACCGGCACCTGACGCCCGGCCAGCGCGATGTGATGCACCTTGTTGCGCAAGCGGCTGATCGGCAGCGTCGAATTGAGCACGCTCTGCGCCGCAAAACGGCCCAGCAGCAGAATGCATTCCGGCGCGGCCAGCCGGATCTGCTCGTGCAGGAAGGGCTCGCACTTGACGACCTCCTCCTGCTCCGGATTCCGGTTATTCGGGGGGCGGCACTTGAGCACGTTGGCGATGAAGACATCCGCGGTCGGGTCGATGCCGGCCGCCCGCAGCATCGCATCCAGCAACTGACCCGCCTGACCGACGAAAGCCTCGCCGCGCCGATCCTCCTCGGCCCCAGGCGCCTCGCCGATCAGCATCCAGCGCACGCGCCCGGCCTGCCCTCTGCCGAACACCGTGTTCTTGCGGCTGTCGGCCAGTGCGCAGCGCCGGCAATCACTGACGGCCTGACGAAGCTGCTGCCAGCGCTCGGGCTCGGACAGGCCCGATTTGGCCGACAGCAGCGCGTCCGCCGGATGCTCGGTTGGCGCGTCGAAGTCCGGATCGGCCTCATCCATCGGGGCAAAGGCCGCCGCATCGGCCGCCATCGCCTGCCATGCCTCGTCCGGCAGCGCCGAATCCGGATCGTCGCCGAAAGGACCGTCGTCCGATGCCGCATCCGGCCCCTGCATCGCCATCGGCGGCTCGCTCGGGCGCTGCACCACGGGTTTCGTCGCATCCTGCGCCGTCACACCCGGGGCAGCTACTGGCTCGACCGACGCCGACGGCCGTGCGGACATCTCGCCGGCGTCCAGCGCACCCGGCACAGATGCCGACGACTCCTGTTCCTGTAAAAGCGCTGGCTCCGCCAGCCCGCTCGGCCCGCTCTCGGCGACAGGACGCGGCGCATGGGGCAAGGCACCCGCCACGGGCCGCCACAGCGGCCCCAGCCCCAGCGCCGCCCAGGCACGGCGCCGCTGCTCAACCGATGACATCCCAGTCCTCCTCCGGCACGTCCTGCAGCGCATCGAGACGCCGACGCATCACCCAGGCATCATCCTGACGCCCATCGGGCGCCCGGTAGTAATTGCGACGACGCCCGACCGCCTCGAAGCCCAGGCTTCGATACAGCGACAGCGCCGACTGGTTTCCCAACGCCACCTCCAGAAACATCGTATTCATGCCCTCGGCACGGGCACGCTGCAACAGCCAGCCCAGCAAGCGCCGTCCCAGCCCCTGTCGCTGGCTCGCACGCGCCACCGCAATGGTCAGCAACTCGATTTCATCGAGCACCGGCATCAGCAGCGCATAGGCAGCCACCTCCACCGGCTCGTCCGACGAAGCACCGGCCCGTACCAGCACCCAGCCCTGATGCCCCGCCGCCAGCGAATCGGAAAGCTGCCCCTTTCCCCAGGGAAAAGCCTGCACCTCGGCCTCGATCCGGGCCACGGCCTCCAGATCGGCGGGCTGCATCCGTCGCAGCCCCAGCCCGGCCTGCACCGGCGTGCGCACCTGCCCCACGACTCAGCGTCCCGGGAGCGGCTGCGTCGCCGCACGCTGGCGCTCGGCCGCACGCGCCAGCGCCGCCTGCCGCTGCTCGTCCCGATCCAGCGCAACCCGGTTCCGCACATAGACCGGCTGCGCCTCACGCGCCGGCCCGGGCGCAGGAGCCCCCTGCGCGGCGCCCAGCGCCAGCACGGCGGCCGCACTGGGCCTCCGCCCGGCAGCGACCGTCGGGTCAGCCCCGCGTTGCAGCGCCCAGTCCCGCAGCGCCTCGAAATCGGCGAAGGCACCGCCGGCCAGCTCCAGCCCCACCCCGGTCGCCTGGCCACGCGCCCGCCAGAGCTGCTCGAAAGCCTCCGCCGCCTGTTCCGGCGAGCCGACCGCCGGCTGCAACCAGGTTTCCGGCCAGCACCCCGGCCGACACCAATAGGCTGCGTAATAGCATTCGCCCATCCGGGCATCCAGCGCCGAGCAGAGCAACCAGCCGGGCTGCGTCACGCCCCCGGCAGCGTCGTCCCGCCAGGCGGGTACGGTGGCCGCCAGCGCCTGCAAGGACCCAATCGCCCCGACCGGGCGCCGTCCAGGCAGTGCCAGCCCCTGTACCAGTCCCGCTGCAATCCGCAGCGAGGTGAAGGCTCCGGGGCCGCAATTGAAGTAGAAGGCCGAAACCGCCGACAGCGGCTGCCCGGCCTGCTGCAGCACCCGCTGCACCAGCGACAGCGCGTCCCGGGAAGCCTGGGCCCCCTCGGTGGCCGCCAGCAATGCCTTGGCACTGAGTTCCAGGGACGGGACACCGCCGCCGGCGATCGCCACCGTGCAGTCATCCCATTCGATCGATATCGCAAGGCACAAAGGTTTCATGGCGATGATTCTAGAGCCTGTCATGCATTTGATCATGCACATTCCGGTGCGGTCGCCTCCGGGCGAGGCGCTTGCCCGACACCCACGGCCCACGCTGGCTGTGCCCCCGGTATCGATGTCCCTGCAACACCCTTGGGTGCCCGGCGGCGCCTTCAGCTTCACTGTGTACACTGACACTGTGTACACTGAATCAGCATGTGTCATGCATAAGGGCCTGGCAGCACACAGGTCCGGGGTCGGCGCGAGGACGAATCCCGGCACGGCACGCGCTAAATCGGCGCACCATTTGCGTGCACAACCCGTTATCGTCGAAAATATTGACACTCAACCTAGGCTTTATTAGTTTCTTTTTTTCTTCATCAAATACGTAGACCTTTCGCAAGGGTATCGAGGCGTTGCAGGTTTTCAAGTAAGCCTGCAAGAATTCGTCGAAAACACCGCCGGCGCCCTCCTGATGCAGATGGGATGCTGATGGGCAAATGTTTTAGAATCACTGGCAATAGGGATTTACCAGACAGTGTAACTAGCGGTAAAAGTTACCCCTATCTGCCGAA
>JBHADS010000280.1:0-3601 GCA_041855185.1 Lautropia sp.
GAGGCGCTCAAGACACTGCTCGCACGTCTGCCGGATGGCGACATCGGGGCAGAGGTGGTCATGAATGGCGATGGAAAGGACTACGAGTTCTCCCGGTTATGGCGGTTCGTGATGCACGTGCCGGTTGCCGGCGCTGAAGGCAGGATCATCGATTCCGACACCCAGGAACTGGTGCGTACACTGGCGGGACGCAAGGTGGCCATTCGTGGTAAAGGCTCGAACGGCACCCGGGCGGTTGCGGTGGTTGATGCCGAAGGGCGTTTCAGCATCAACGGACTGTCGGCCGGAACCTACGTCGCCGAACTTCTGGACAGCCGGTTGCCGGAGTTCGTCCAGACGGAATTTGACATTATGCGAAGCGATATGAACGTGCAGGTAACGCTTCCCTATTCCGCCCGGGCATACAAGGCGTTAACCACTAAGAGCATCAAAGCCGGGAAGGACTCATCTGCCGTATCAAAGCCTGCAAAAAAACAGACTGCCCCGGCACAATCCAACGTGGGTCTGGAGGGAACTATCACCGGATCGACGGGTTGTTATCAGCTGAGTCGGCCAGGCGGTGGTTATAGCTATGGGCTGGTAACCAGCCCTAAAGAGCCTGCAGAGCGTCATTCGTGTACCGTAGCAGTGACAATCCCCGAGGGAGTGCAAAGTATCAGCCTTTCCTCGCTGGTTTACTCCTACGATAGTGTCCAACTTGCCGCGCGGTATCGGGTGGCCGCGAGCAAGCACCACCCGTATCGTTGATGGGGTTTGTATCGGGGCGGGTTCTTCGCTTCGCGCATCCGCCCCGCACCGTGGCTCACTCCCACGCCCACCACCACGGCGAGCCGTCCCAGTTCAGGGCGGCATCGGTGTTCCAGTTCCGGACTTCGGCGCTCGGGGTGTCTGTGGCGTCGTCGGTTTCATTGTTGCCGGCGCTGCCAGCGGGATAGTCGGCTACGTCATAGCCATCGGGCAGCAGGGCAGCGTCCGGGGTCCAGCCATCCTCCACCTGCCAGCGGGTGCAGAGGTCGCGGTGCAGGACCGGCAGCCGCAGCTCCCAGCACAGGATGGGTTGCTGGTGGGTTTCGCCCTGACGTAGCGTCAGCCGGACTTCGCCCTCGATGCCTGCCTGCGGCGGGCTCCAGGTCTTGAGGGTGCTGTCGTAGGGGATCAGCGTGTCGCCGGCAAATTCCGTCGGCGGGCGATGCAGCAGTTCCTGCGCATAGCTGACGCGGCCCGCGGAGCCCGCGCTGGCGGTTTCGACGACTTCCAGGCCGATCCAGGCGGGCAGGGCGAAGCGGCTGCTGTCCTGATCGACGTTGTGCTGCACGTGCAGGGCCAGGGTCAGCTGCGCAAAGCCGGGATGCGGGGCGGCCCAGGTCTGACGATAGTCGCCCGCCGAGGCACCTGCCCGCAGCGCGTACAGATAGCTGCCGCGTGCGGGGGCGTATCCGGCGGTGCCCGAGCCATCCGTGGCCGTGCTGCCATCGGCATAGTGCTGTGCCCGGCTGATCTGATGCAGCAGCACCGGGGGCAGGCCGAACACCTCGGGATCGGCCACCGGACCGAAGAAGCCATAGGCGCCGCGGGCATGGGTGGCGAGCGCCGTCATGCCGTTGGCGCGCGGGGTCCAGGCGTCGAACATCGCTGCCAGCACGGCACCGCTGATGCCGTCGGCCGAAGTCGCCACCCCAGTGCGCAGGCTGTTGTAAAGTTGTTTGGCAGCAAACTGCTTCTGAGGATTATTCCCTGCAACAGTGCCGGGGGAATGCGCGGCTGCCTCCGTTGTCGAAGCCGTCGGCATTGCCCAGGTAGTAGAGGTAACGGACGCCTGTGTCGCCTGCTTTGTTTCGCTGGCAAGCGATGCGGCAGAACCCGCGTTCCCGGCCGTGTCATCGGTGCCGGCGCCACAACCGGCCAGGGTGATCAGACATGCAAGCGTCAGAGGTGATGCAAAGGCAGGTGCGTTGGCAGTTTTCATGGGAGGCATGGGATGCTGGAAGAGTGAATGAGACCGTGCAGGCTTCGCCGGGCAGGGGGCGCGAGCGGCGCCCGGGCGCCCCTGCCCGGGCTTTGGATCACTTCAGGTTGCCTTTGCCTTCGCAGCGGCCGGACCACTGGCGCCAGTAGTAGCTGCCCTTGGCTTCGCCGTATACGCTGCGCTCATCGGCCATTTCGATCAGCCCGATCCCTGACCGGGAGTCAGGATGGAAATACTCGTACGTTACGGTGCCCTCGGCGGGCTTCGGACCCTCGGTCGGCACCTCGTACATCATGCAGATCTGCCGTTTCAGATTTTTCAGATCCACGTTCCAGCACAGTTCGGCACCGGGGGAACGCATCGGGTCGCTGCTCGGGTCGAGCTGACCATCCTGCTGAACAATCACGACGGGGCAACTGCCCTGCAGCACCAGCTCGACTTTCTGACCACTGCTGTCGCTCCAGGTCTGGATCGCCTGCCCGAAGGGAAGCAGGGTATTCGTGTTGACGCGATAGTCGCTGGCGGCGCTCAGTTGGACGGTTTCTTTGTTGCTGTCGTGGTTGTAATCGGCACCGATAACGGCCGGCCCAACGCCCAGTGTCATCGTCCGGCCCAATGAGAGCTGCCCGGCATGGGAACTGATGCCGACGCCCATGCTCAGCCTACGGAATGGCACGGTCACGCCGCGGGCGATGCCGTCGCGCGACTGCACATAGGTAGCAAGCCGGTATTCGCTGCTGCCATTCAGTGGCCGGTAGGACAGAAATGGCCACAGGCTGCCGGGCGCAGCAATATCGACGTAATTGTTGGGATTCAGGGACACGGCAATGGTGATGTAAGGCATCCCCTTGGCTGCGTCACCGGAAAGATACCAGCCGTAGCGGCCATCGGCAGGAGAGGCGGAAGGGGTGTCCCGCGGCCCGCCCTTGTTGTATTGATGATCGAGCATCGAGCGCAGCACGTTGCCGCTGATGCCCCGGTCGGAGATGTTCTGATCGATGGTGCTGAGGGCATTGCCGCCGCTGCTGCCGGTTGAAGCAGATGGCGTGCCTGCCCCGACGCTGGCGTTCGTCGAGCCGCCTTGGCTGCTGCCGGCCTCCGAACTCGAACTGGAGCCGTCGCTTGAGCCAGCGTCACCGGCAGTGCTCGAACCCGTGCCATCGGCGTTCGTCGTGTCGGTGCTGCTGAGGGTGGTGGACGCATCCGGGCTGGCAGATACCGCCGTGTTGCTGCTGTCGCTGTCGCCACCGCAGGCGGCCAGCAGCAGGCTCAAGGCGACAGCTGTCATCGGGGTGCGGAGAGGGATGTATCTGGATTCCATGTTGAACGGTCTCCCTGAACGGTATGGAAGCAAATGCGCGGGAAAGCTACCGAACGAACGCGAAGCGCCGATGGCTTCGATGAGGCGGCGAATCGTCTCCATCCTGCTGCCGCGACGCGCTGCCATGTGTCGCTTTTAAGCAACGAGCGGAATAGCGGCTTGAAAAGAACACGCTGGCTTTGAAATCCAGCATAGCGCCATGTGGGAAGCGCAGCGACACATGCTGAGGTTTTGCGGTTTTTTCTCCGCATTTCGTAACCCCAAATCCTGGGTTTGTTACAGATCTTGCCGTTTGGGGATTTGTGTCCGTTTTA
>JBHADS010000281.1:0-6977 GCA_041855185.1 Lautropia sp.
AGGAGCTGGAGGGGGCGGTTCGCGCCTGCTGCGAACCGATGTTCGACCGCCCGCTGCGCGAGATCTCGCTCGGCATCGTGCTGATGCGTCTGTTCCAGGCGTCGCGCCGCTTCAACGTCGAGATCCAGCCCCAGCTCGTGCTGCTGCAGAAAACCCTGCTGAATATCGAAGGGCTGGGCCGCGAGCTGGACCCCGATCTCGATCTGTGGGTCACGGCGCAGCCGATTCTCGAAGTCTTCATCAAGCAGCAGGTCGGCTGGCAGGGCTTCGAGAACAACATCCGCAAGGAAGCGCCGCGCTGGGCGCAGTTGACGCCCGAGCTGCCACGCCTGGTGCACGACGCGCTGAAGGCGCAGACCCAGCGTGGCATGGACCCCGAGCAGAAGCGTCTGCTCGAACAGATTGTGGCCGGACAGCGACGCACACTGCGCTGGCTGCAGGCCGGCATTCTGGCCCTGGTGCTGTTTCTCGCCCTGCAGTTCTGGCGTCACTTGTTGAATTGACCGGTTCTTTCACCGTATTCCCCGATGGCGTACACCCGCATCGGGTGGCCGTCTTCACCCCGTCGTTTTCCGAACCACCTCCGTTTTTCAGGAGATCACTTCAATGCTCGTTCCACTGGTGACGTGTTATTTCCTGGTGACGATCTGCATCGGCTTCTATGCAGCCCGGCACGTCAAGAATTCCGCCGATTACCTGGTGGCCGGTAGAAGTCTGCCGCTGTACATGAACACGGCAACCGTCTTCGCCACTTGGTTCGGCGCCGAACTGGTTCTGGCCGTGTCCTCCACCTTCCTGAAGGAAGGGCTGCGGGGCGTGGTGGGCGACCCCTTCGGCGCCGCTTTCTGCCTGATCTTCGTCGCCGTCTTCCTGGCTGCGCCCTATTACCGGCTCAAGTTGCTGACCATCGGCGATTTCTACAAGAAGCGCTACAACCGCACCGTCGAGCTGGCGTCGGCCGTCGCCATCGCACTGTCCTACCTGGGCTGGTGCTCGGCCAACCTGGTGGCGCTCGGTATCGTCATCAACACGGTGTCGGGCGGTTCCATCAGCCTCGAACAGGGCATCGTGCTCGGCGCCTGCGCAGTCGGCATCTACACCCTGTTCGGCGGCATGTGGTCGGTGGCCCTGACCGATCTGTTCCAGACCGTGATCATCGTCTTTGGCCTGCTCTACATCGCCTGGCTGATGGGCGGCATGGCCGGCGGCTTCGACAAGGTGTGGGCCGTCGCCAGCGAAGGGGACCGGCTGAAGTTCTTCCCTGACAATTCGCCCCGTGAATGGCTGGCCTTCGTCGCCGCCTTCCTGACGATGGCGCTCGGTTCGGTCGCCCAACAGGACGTGTTCCAGCGTGTGACCTCGGCCAAGGACGAGAAAGTGGCCCGGCGCGGCACCCTGCTCGGCGGTTCTTTCTACCTGCTGTTTGCCACCGTGCCGATGTTCATCGCCGTCTCGGCCGTGCTGATCGCCCCCGAGATGACGCAGGCCGCCCTGGCCTCGGATGACGGCGACTTCCAGATGGTACTGCCCAGGCTGATCCTGGAGCAGACCCCACTGTTCGCGCAGGTGCTGTTCTTCGGCGCACTGCTGTCGGCGATCCTCTCAACCGCCAGCGGCACCCTGCTGGCCCCAACCGCTGTGCTGACCGAGAATATCGTCCAGCCACTGTGGGGCCACAAGCTCTCCGACCGGCAGATGCTGATCACACTGCGCGTGATCCTGATCCTGTTCACCGCCGGCGTCACGGCCTTTGCACTGCAGAGCGAGTCATCGATGTACCAGATGGTGCAGAACGCCTACAAGGTGACGCTGGTGGCCGCCTTCACCCCGCTGGTGTTCGGCATGTTCTGGCGTCGCGCTACCCCACAGGGCGCGCTGGTATCGATGGTCTTTGGCGTCATCAGCTGGCAGATTGCCGAGTACGTGGCGCCCGAGGGTATCATCCCACCGCAGCTGCTGGGTCTGATCCTGGCGATCATCGGCATGGTGATCGGCTCGCTGGCCCCGACCGTGATCGGCGGCCGCGGCAACCCCGAGATGGTCGATGTGGCCCGGGGCAAGGTCGCGGCAGAAGCCAAGGCAGGCTGAAGCCGGGCGCCGGCCTGACATGCGGGCCGGCTGCGGCCCGCACCAGACGCAGGGCCATTGCCCCGCCCATCGGTCGGCAGCCCACCCGGACATTCGCCCCGCTGTGACTGCCCCCAGACCGCCCCGGACGACCTTCGGGACGGTCTCTCCCTGGGACCCGCCCCGAGACCGACCTCCCGGCACCGGATATCCGGGGGTTCCTGCCCCCCTCCGCCGGTCGGCCATCCCGCCCGACCGGCGGCGCCGAAGCCCTCTACAGCGGCATCGGCGACAATAAACGTTACAAATCAAGCAGCAGTCTGGCAAGACTGCAGCATTACTTCACCCCGTCCACTGTCGTTTCGGCATACACTGCCTGCGGCCACCGGGCGTGCCATGCCCCCACGGACATCTCCGGGCAGCATTCGTCGCTTTAGAATAGCCTTCATGCCCAAGTTGTGTCTTTGGTAAGGTTTTCGACACACACCGGCGTGGACGATCCCAAGCCCCTCACGGCAACGGCTCATCCGCCCAACGACGGGCCAATCCGGTGCGAACCGGGCCCGTGCCTGCCCCTGGCAAGCCGGCTCCCGCCCCTTCGATCCCACCGTTCCAAGCATCCCCTTTCTTGACTGTCACTTCGAGTCTCAGATGAATATCGTGATCCTGGCTGCCGGCATGGGCAAACGGATGAACTCCGACCTGCCGAAAGTTCTGCATCCCCTGGCCGGCAAACCGCTGCTCGGCCACGTGGTCGACACCGCCCGTACCCTGCAGCCGCAACGGCTGGTGGTGGTGTTCGGGCACGGTGGCGAGCAGGTGCAGGCCGCATTCGCCCAGCAGCCCGATCTGTTCTGGGCCAAGCAGTCGCCGCAGCTGGGCACCGGCCATGCCGTCGCCCAGGCCGTGCCGATGCTGGATGAAAGCGTGCCGACGCTGGTGCTCTATGGTGATGTGCCGCTGGTCAGCGCCGCCACGCTGCAGCGTCTGGAAGCCGCCGCCGCCCAGGGTCAGCTTGCGCTGCTGACGCAGAAGATGGATGACCCCACCGGCTATGGCCGCATCGTGCGCGATGCCCAGGGCCGGGTGCTCAAGATCGTCGAGCAGAAGGACGCCGATGCCGACACGCTGAAGATCGACGAGATCAACACCGGCATCCTGATCGCGCCGACCGGGCCGCTGAAGCGCTGGCTGGCCGCGCTGAAGAACGACAATGCGCAGAACGAGTATTACCTGACCGATGTGATCGCCGCCGCCGTGGCCGATGGCACCGGCGTCACCACCGCACATCCCGATGCCGACTGGGAGACCCTGGGCGTCAACAGCAAGACCCAGCTCGCCTTCCTGGAGCGCCGCCACCAGCGCAACCTGGCCAACGCCCTCACCGATGCCGGCGTGATGCTGGCCGACCCCGACCGGATCGACATCCGGGGCCGGCTGTCCTGCGGCCGCGATGTCTCGATCGATGTCGGCTGCGTCTTCGAGGGCGAGGTCAAGCTCGACCGTGGCGTGAAGATCGGCCCGAACTGCGTGCTGAAGGACTGCGTGATCGGCGCCGGCACCGAAGTGCTGCCGATGTCGGTCATCGACAGTGCCGAGGTCGGCGTCAACAACCGGATCGGCCCCTTCGCACGGCTGCGCCCCGGCACCCTGCTGGGCGACGAGAACCACATCGGCAACTTCGTCGAGATCAAGAACGCCCGGACCGCCACCGGCAGCAAGATCAATCACCTGTCCTACATCGGTGATGCCGAAATCGGTGCGCGCGTCAACGTCGGCGCCGGCACCATCACCTGCAACTACGATGGGGTCAACAAGCACAAGACCATCATCGAGGACGATGCCTTCATCGGCAGCGACACCCAGCTGATCGCGCCCGTCGTCGTGCGCCGCGGCGCCACCCTGGGCGCCGGCACCACGCTGACCAAGGAGGCGCCGGCCGATACGCTGACGCTGAGCCGGGCCAAGCAGACCAGCCTGCCCGAGTGGAAGCGTCCGCAGAAGAAGAAATAAACCGCCCCTCTGATCACCGGGCTGCCCCTGCGCAGCCCGGCCCCCTTTCAAATCGCTGAGAGAAAACTATGTGTGGAATCGTTGGCGCAGTCGCTCAACGCAATGTCGTCCCCATTCTGATCGAGGGACTTCGCAAACTCGAATACCGGGGCTATGACTCGGCCGGTATCGCCATGCTGACCGACGATGGCCAGATGAACCGGGTCCGCGCCGTGGGCCGCGTGGCCGAGCTGGAAGCCCGTGCCGAAGACTCCCATGCCAACGCCCCGACCGGCATCGCCCACACCCGCTGGGCCACGCACGGCGGCGTCAACGAGGACAACGCCCACCCCCATATCTCGCGCTCGCAGGGTCTGGACATCTGCGTGGTGCACAACGGCATCATCGAGAACCACGAAAGCCTGCGCAACGCGCTGAAGGCCAAGGGCTATGTCTTCACCTCGCAGACCGACACCGAAGTCGTCGCCCACCTGGTGCACTCGCTGGCACTGACCGGCCTGTCGCTGACCGACGCCGTGTCGGCCGCCATCAAGCAGCTCGAAGGCGCCTATGCGCTGGCCGTGATCAGCAGCCGTGAGCCCGGCACCGTGGTCGGCACCCGTCGCGGCTCGCCGCTGCTGCTGGGCGTCGGCGGCGAAGGCTCGGGCAAGGGCGAGAACTTCCTGGCCTCCGACACCTCGGCCCTGCTGCAAGTCACCAAGTACGTGATCTACCTCGAAGAAGGCGATCTGGTGACGATGAACTGCGATGGCTACACGATCCGCGACGCCGCTGGCCAGGTCGTCGAGCGTCCGGTGGTCGAAAGCCAGCTGTCGGCCGATGCGGTCGAGCTGGGCCACTACAGCCACTACATGCAGAAAGAGATCTTCGAGCAGCCGGGCGCCATCGGCAACACGCTCGAAATGATCCAGCACGCCCATTCGCTGCAGCCGGGTCTGTTCGGTGCCGACGCCGAAACGATCTTCAAGCGGACCAAGCGCATCCTGATCCTGGCCTGCGGCACCAGCTATCACGCCGGCTTCGTCGCCAAATACTGGCTCGAATCCATCGCCCGCATCCCGACCGATGTCGAGATCGCCAGCGAATACCGCTATCGTGATCCGGTGCCCCAGGAAAACACCCTGGTCATCACCATCTCGCAATCGGGCGAAACCGCCGATACGCTGGCCGCGCTCCAGCACGCCAAGGGCAAGGGCATGACCGACACCCTGTCGATCTGCAACGTCCCCGAATCCGCGCTGATCCGCGCCAGCAAGCTGCGCTTCCTGACCCGTGCGGGCCCGGAAATCGGTGTGGCCTCCACCAAGGCTTTCACCACCCAGCTGGCGGCGCTGTTCCTGCTGACGATGGTGATGGCGAAACTGCGCGGCGAGCTTTCACCGAACCGCGAGACCGAGCTGCTGACCCAGATGCGCCACCTGCCGGCGGCGATGAACCATGTGCTGTCGATCGAGCCGGCCGTGAAGGAATGGGCCAAGCGCTTCGCCGAGAAGGACCATGCGCTGTTCCTGGGCCGTGACGTGCACTTCCCGATCGCAATGGAAGGAGCGCTGAAGCTGAAGGAGATCACCTACATCCACGCCGAAGCCTACGCCGCCGGCGAGCTGAAGCATGGTCCGCTGGCCCTGGTCGATGCCAACATGCCGGTCGTGGTGGTGGCACCGAAGGATGCGCTGATCGAGAAGCTGAAATCCAACATCCAGGAAGTGCGCGCCCGGGGCGGCGAGCTGTTCGTCTTTGCCGACCGCGACACCCACATCGAGGAAGAGGATTTCCTGCACGTGATCAACCTGGTCGACCACGCCGGTCCGCTGTCGCCGATCCTGCACGTGGTGCCGCTGCAGCTGCTGTCCTACCACGCCGCACTGGCCCGTGGCACCGATGTGGACAAGCCGCGCAATCTGGCGAAATCGGTGACGGTGGAGTAAAACGCCGTCGTTCAGGCTCCGGCGCGTCCTGCCCGCCGGAGCCCATCCGTATCAGCGCTGCCGCTGCACGAAAGCGGCGAAGCCCGCCAGGAAGGCAGCCAGATTCTGGCGCGATTTTTCATCGGCCAGCTGTCCCTGCGCATCGATCAGCGTATGGGCCCGCGACAGCAGCAGGCTGCCGCCGGTGTAGGTCTGCGTGCCCAGCAGCTTCAGGGTCGGCAGCCAGGCCGCTTGGGCGCTCATCGTGCCGAAACCGCCCGGCGATGCGCCCATCAGCGCGACCGGCCGATTGCCGAACACCGCCTTCATGTCGGCGCGCGACAGCCAGTCGATCGCGTTCTTGAACACCCCGGGCACACCACTGTTGTATTCCGGGGTGGACAGCAGCAGGCCATCGGCGGCCAGCACCTTCTCCTTCAGCGCCAGCACGGCCGCCGGAATGCCCTCGCTGGCTTCCAGATCACCGTCGTAGAGCGGAATGCCGTGCAGGGTTGCCACCTCGATCTGCACGCCTTCCGGCGCCAGTGCCTGCGCGGCCCTGGCCAGCGCGGTATTGAAGGAGCCCGCCCGCAGACTGCCGGAAATCGCCAGGATGCGCGTCATGCCTTGACCCCTTCGTCCGCCATCACTTTCTGCACGCCCGGATCGGCAGCCACCCGATCGAAGAAGCCCGCCAGATTCGGCAGCGACGACAGATCGATCTTCATGCCCTTGGCCCAACGCAGGATCACGAACAGGTAGACATCGGCCACCGAGATGGCGTCGCCGAGCCAGGGGTGGGTAGCCAGATGCGCATCGGCCTGTCCCAGCATCCGCACGATGCTTGCACGGGCCGCCTGCTGCATGTCGGCCTTGAAGCCCTCATCCTTCACATAGTCGGGCAGATGAAAGATCGGCCCGAAAGCCTTGTGCACATCGGCATTCAGAAAAGCCAGCCAGCGCCAGGCACGGGCCTTGGCGACCACATCG
>JBHADS010000282.1:0-3981 GCA_041855185.1 Lautropia sp.
AGCTTGCTCTCGATGTTGGCGACGTTGTAGCCGGGGGTGTCGGTGTGCACGATGAAGCACGACATGCCCTTGCGGCCGGCACTCTTGTCGGTGACGGCAAAGACCAGCGCGATCTGTGCGCTGCGCCCGGAGGTGATGAACTGCTTGACCCCATCGAGCACCCAATGATCACCGTCCTGGCGCGCCGTGGTGCGCAGTGCCGCTGCATCCGAGCCTGCCTGCGGTTCGGTCAGGCAGAAGCAGCCCAGGAACTCGCCGGTCGCCAGCCGCGGCAGGTAATAGTCCTTCTGTGCTTCGGTGCCGTACTTCATGATGCCGGCGATCACCAGCGAGTTCTGTACGCTGACGATGGTGCCGCACGAGCAGTCGGCTGCCGAGATCTCCTCGATGGCCACCGCGAGCGAAACGGTATCCATGCCGGCGCCCTGCCAGCGCTCGGGCACCATCAGCCCCATTGCCCCCAGCTCGGCCAACCCCTTGATGGCCTCGGCGGGAAACTTGTGCTCCCGGTCCCATTCGGCCGCGAAGGGCGCGATTCGTTCACGACAGAATTCGCGCAGCGAATCGCGCAGCATCGATTGTTCTTCCGACAGAATCATCCGTATCTCCTCTGACTGCCCCGCGCTGCGACGGGTGGATTTACAGGCCAGCGCCTGCCCGGTGGTACTTCTTTCCGATCAGTGATCGGTGCCGCCGCCCTGCCGTCTCCGCAAGCAGGAACGCGCCAGCCCGTCCCGAAGCTTAGCGCTTCTGGCGGGTCTGACGCGTCCGTGAAAGCCCTGAAGTCCTGCGGCTCGGCGCAGCGGGCAGTTTCTGTGGCGTGTTCAGGCAGCTTTTGCGCTGCCTCCCGCGCCACACGCATGCACAAGGCCCGGCCGGCCCAGGCGGTGCTCTGCTGGCAAGCTCCATCCGCCGACCGCTGCCTGCGCGCGTTGGCGGCTCAATCGTAGATGTCTTCGCGGCTGGAGATCACACGGCCGGTCTTGGCATCGACGATCACGTCGAAGACCTTGCCGTCGCCGGCCAGCACCTTCACTTCATAGAAAACCTCGGCACGATCGGAGCGGCGCTTGGCCTCGATCTCGGCCTGCATGGCGCGGCCACCGTTGTGCTCCTTCTCGGCAGCCTGGATCGCCTGCACCAGCGACACCGATGCATCCTTGGTCGCCTGAATCTCGGCCAGATCCGAGGCGAGCACCGGGCTCATCGCCAGCATGGCGGCCGTGACTGCAGCAATCTTAAAGCGCTTGGACATCCTGTTCTCCTTCTGAGGCATTGAAAAGCACAAGTCTATGCACGGCCCCGATAGAGAATTTGAATGCCTTATGACAGCAGATACACAAGGGCAACATCAGACGCCCGGCCGGAACAGCCCCGTGCCCCGCGAGCGCTGCGGGCATCGACAGGCGCAGCAAGCGTGCCCCGCTACCGCCCTTCTTGCCCCCGTCACAGCGCCGGCCGGACCCCACTGCGCATCCTGGCTTTGCTGTGAACGACGCGCTGCGAAACGGCGGTCAGGAAGCGTAGCGCGCCCAGGCCGCCTTCATGTCGGCGCTGTCCCAGCGGGTGCGATGGGCTTCCTTGGTGCCGGGGTGATAGCTGATGATGTCGCCATTGCCGGCGAACTCGAAATCGTGACGGACGGTCTCGCCCGCCTTGGTGACGAGCACCTCCAGACGCCCGGCCACCGGCCCCTGCTGCGTCCAGTCCATCCGGGTCTTGGTGAGCACCAGATAATGAGCCCCCTCGACGCTGAACGCACCGTTCATGCCGCCCGAGCTGAACTGCCCCGGCTGCTCGGCCCGGAAATTGGCATCGAAGTGCAGCTCATCGACCACCATCACCCGCGACCCGATGGTGAAGCGGGCCTTCTGCACGCTGCTGCTCAGATTGCTGCTGCCCGAACTCGCACCGCGCAGCAGCCCCTCGGTCGCCGAGATGTTGCCCGCCTCGTTCAGCAGCGAGCCACCGAGCTGCAGCGGCAGATCCGGGTGCACCGCCCCCTCGCTCTCGACCGCCCCCGTCAGGCGCAGTCCGGGCAGCAGCGCGGGCGCACAGTCGCTGAAGCGGTAATGAGGCAGCGTGCCGTCCTGCGCAATGCTGACCGAGCCACCGGCCGGACAGGCACCGGCATAGCCGATGTGCTGGGTGCTGGCCTCGCGCATCACGGACTGGGTCGCCCCGTTGCCCACGGAGAGCCGGATCGCCTGTCCGGCGGCGGCCAGCGCATCGTGGTCCAGCGTCCAGTTCTTGTAGGGATTGGCCTGCGCCAGAGAGCCGGCAATCGTGCTCGCCAGCTCGCCCACCGCGCCGGTGCTGGCGCTGCCACAGCCGCCCAGCAAACACAGCAGACCCACACTCAGCACTGCTTTCTTCATGATCGACCCAGGCCCGAGAAGGTGATTTTTTTCACACACGGGCAGCTTAAATGAAGGTGTTGCCAGCACAAGACAGGGGTCGACGGACGGCCGGCTCGAAGGGTGCAAAGGCAAAGGGCGCCGGCCGGATGGCAGGCGCCCTTGCATCGCGGGTATTGCCCAGGCAGGCTGCAGCGCCCAGGCAGGACGTGCTGCGACCTTTACGGGCTGCCCATCTTACTGATAGCCCATCTGCCGCGGCAGCCAGAGCGACAGCTCGGGCACGAAGGCGATCAGCACCAGCGCCAGGATACAGATCAGCGTGAAGGGCAGCACCTTCGTCACCAGGCGCTCGACGGACTGGCCGCTGATGCCGGAGGCGACGAACAGGTTCTCGCCCAGCGGCGGGGTCTGAAAGCCGATCGACAGCGCACAGATCAGCACGATGCCGACGTGGGTCGGGTCGGCGCCGAGCATGTACATGATCGGCATCAGCACCGGCACCAGGATCATGATCGCGGCCAGCGTCTCCATGAACATGCCGACGAACAGCAGAAAGACGATCAGGATCAGCCAGACCGCATAGAGGTTGCTGGTGATGCCCAGCAGGCTTTCGGCCAGCTGCGCCGGAATCTGCTCCTCGACCAGCTGACGACCGAACACCGTGGCTGCGAACAGGATCAGCAGCACCCGTCCCGTGATCCAGGTGGTGGCCACCAGCGCATGCTGCGCCTTCTTCCAGCTCAGCTCGCGGTGCATCAGAGTGCCGACGACCAGGGTGTAGGCGATGGCCACCACGGCCGATTCGGTCGGCGTGAACATCCCGGTATAGATGCCCCCCAGGATGATGAAGGGGGCAAGCAGCGCCCAGATTCCCCGGCGCATCGAACCCAGGATCTCCGCACCGCTCCAGTGCTCGGTCAGACCCTTGTAGCCCTTCCTGCTGGAGATCAGATAGTTCATGATGATCAGCGCGAGCGCCATCACCAGGCCCGGAATCACGCCCGCCACGAAGAGCTTCGGAATCGATACGCTCGCAAACTCACCGTGCGCCTCGATCGCCTCCTCGGGCACCTGCATCCCGAGCACCGATACTCCGAAGATCACCATCGGGATCGAGGGCGGGATGATGATGCCGATGCCCCCGGAAGCTGCGGTGACGGCCCCGGCATAGGATTTCTCGTAGCCGCGCCGCGTCATCGCCGGGATCATCAGCATCCCCACGGCCGCCGTGGTCGCCGGCCCCGAACCCGAGATCGCGCCGAAGAACACGCAGGCCAGCACCGTCGCCATCCCGAGGCCGCCGGTCATGGGACCGGCCAGGGCTTCGGCGATGTCCACCAGCCGCTTCGAGATGCCCGCCGCCTCCATCAGCGCCCCGGCCAGCACAAAGGCCGGCAGTGCCATCAGCGGGAAGGAACCCACCGAGGTGTAGGCGATCTGGACCATCGCCACCGGATCGATATCGAGCACCAGATAGACCGCCAGCGCCGAGACCGCCAGCGACACCGTGATCGGCGCCCCCAGCACCAGCAGCACCAGAAACGCGCCAAACAGAATTGTGACCAGATGATCTTCCATCCCTCTACCCTGCCCCTTGATTGCTGTGCGCCATCTGTTCGAT
>JBHADS010000283.1:0-2698 GCA_041855185.1 Lautropia sp.
AGCGGCTGATCGAGCAGCAGCGCCGCCGCCAGATCGGAAGCACCTGCCGCGGTCTGGATGCCATAGCCGCCCTGGCCGGCCAGCCAGAAGAAGCCCTCCATATCCCGATCCCAGCCGATCACCAGCTCGCTGTCGGGCGCAAAGGTGCGCAGCCCGGCCCAGGTGTGGCTCGGGCGGCGAATGTCGAGCGTGGTGGCTTCCATGATCCGGTGGATGCCGATCGCCACATCCAGTTCTTCCGCCACCACGTCATGCGGCTCGACCGGATCGGCGTTGGCGGGCGAGCCGAGCAGCACACCCGCGTCGGGCTTGAAGTAATAGCCCTCGTCCACCCCCAGCACCACCGGCCAGCCACGCACGTCGGTGCCGGCCGGCGGCGTGAACAGAAAAGCCGAACGGCGCTTGGGCACGAGACCCAGCGGTTTCGCCCCGCAGACGGCGGCCACTGCGTCGGCCCAGGCGCCAGCGGCATCGACCAGCACACGCGCCCGCAGGCGGCGGCCATCGGCCAGCTCGAGCGTCCATAAGCCCTCGTTGCGCTGCGCCCGGCTCAGCGCTGCGCCACACAGGAATTCAGTTCCAGAATGTTTGGCACCCTTGATATAACCCTGATGCAAGGCATCCACGTCCATGTCGGCCGCCGCCTCGTCCAGCAATGCGCCGATCAGCGTATCGGGCCGCAGGCAGGGCACCCGCGCCAGTGCCTCGGCGGCATCCAGCTGCCGAATGGTCAGCCCCTGCTCGGCATATGCCTGCCGGGCCGCCTCCAGCAGCGCCTCCTGACCGGCCTGGGCCACGTAGAGCACGCCGCGGGGCGACAGGATCGGCTGCGCCGCAAAGCCGGGTGGTGGCGACTCGTAGAAGGCGCGGCTCGCCAGCGTCAGCGCCCGGGTGTGGGCCGTGCCATAGCTTTCCATGAACATGGCGGCCGAGCGGCCGGTGGCGTGATAGCCCGGTTGTGCCTCGCGTTCGAGCACGCACACGGAGGCTCCCGTGCCGGCCAGTCGATACGCAACCGAAGCACCGGCCATGCCGGCACCGATGATGGCGAAATCCACGATTCCGCCCGCTGTCTCCTCGTCGTGCATGCTCCCTCCCCAGATCCGGCTGGATGATCGACGGCTCGACTATACACCCGACGACTCCAAAGCCCGGATCGAGGCCGAAGCCGCGACGACACTGGCGCAGAATGTCCCGCCCGCCCTCACGCAGGCGGCTTGTGTGCGAACCACCGCCCAGCAGCAGCCTCATGCACGCATCCGGATGAGGCCACCGTGCCTGCGCGGCGCTACGGCAGCAGAGCCATCAGCGCCACTGCCGCCACCACGCGAGTAGCGTGCAGGCCATCAGCACGAAACCCAGATAGCCGAAGAAGGGGGGGGACCGTGCCCACCCGCTTGATGAAGCCGCCGACGCTGAAGGCGAAGGCCGCCAACCCCACTACTGCCGTGCCGATCCGCAAGGCCCGGCTCAGCCCTGCGCCGTCTCGCCTGCCGCCTCGGGCGCCTCACGGAACATCCGGCGGGCGCGTTGCCACAGCCAGAGCTGCGGCAGCCCCAGCGTCAGCACCACCACGAGCAGCTGCCAGCCGGTGCGCTGGTGCTCGGCACGATAGAAGGCTGCCTGATCGGCATAGGCGCGCAGCAACTTGCCATCAACCCACACCTCATAGACGACGTGCCGGCCACGCTGGTTGGTCTGGTACAGAATCTCGCCCCTGAGCCCGGCGTGGCGTCTGACGGGCGGGCAGTCATCCTCAAAGATCGTATGGCAGGACAGCAGCACATCCGCGATTTTCAGATAGGATGTCTTGTCGCGGACCGACCCGACCACAAAAGGCTCGGCCGGGATGATGCCCGTCACCCGCTGCGCCTCGGCGGCGGTCTTGTCCAGGCTATCCTCGGTCCAGGCGTTGTAGACGGGCAGCGCGCTGACCCCCACGAAGATCGCCGCAAAGAACAGAAACACCCCCGCCCCGTTCCGGTGCTGGAAACGCTCGCTGATCTCTGCAGCCGGCATGCGGCCATAGCGATACGCCATCCACAGCAGGAAAGGCATCAGTAACAGATACAGCACCCAGAGGCTCCATGCCTGCCGGGTTCCCAGCCAGGCCAGGCTCACAAGCGGCAGCAGGGAAGTCGCCACAATCTGCCAGGCAAGACGCTTGCGTTCGACGACTTCACCAAGGCCAGCTGCGCTGCCGGCTTGCGCGACAGTCGTGGCACGGACGTTTTCCGACATGGATCTCCCTGCACAGGACCAGAAGAAATGCCGATCCTTGCACAGCCGCTCTTGCCCGCGTCCGCAGGAACGATTGGCGGATGATCCGCGCGGATAGAGCGCGTCCCTATCCCGACGATCAGATCGCCTCGCGCCAGGCCGAGGCTGCCAGCAGCTCCTGGGTATAGGCCGAGGCCGGGGCCAGGAACACATCCTCGACCCGGCCCTGCTCGACCACTTCGCCGTCCTTCATCACCAGCAGCCGGTGCGCCATCGCGCGGATCACCCCCATGTCATGGGTGATCAGCAGATAGCTGAGACCATACTTGTTCTGCAAGCCCACCAGCAGCTTCAGCACCTGCAGCTGCACCGTCAGGTCCAGTGCCGAGGTCGGCTCGTCCAGCACCAGCAGCTTGGGCTTGAGCACCAGCGCCCTGGCGATGGCGACGCGCTGACGCTGGCCGCCCGACAGCTCGTG
>JBHADS010000284.1:0-3883 GCA_041855185.1 Lautropia sp.
CGTCATCCGGATACAGGTCGATCCGGACCTTCCCGCCCGTGCCGTTCGAATAGCCGATGCCGGTGGCAAAGAAAATGCGGATCTGCTCGGGTTCTCCGCTGACGGTGGCGCGGAAGCGGTTGGACAGCATTCTCTCCGTACCCTGATAGACCCCGACGATGGTGTTGGTCAGTGAGTTCATCGTGAACACACCCGGCCCGTAGAGGCGTCCGAATTCGGGGGCGTCCAGCCGGTAGCCCTCCTTCGTCAGCGGGACCAGGCGGGAGGTCGGGCTGGCGGTTTCGGCGTACAGCGTGCCGTTGGCGAGGCCGAGGCCCAGGCCGAAGGCTGCGAGCAGGTACTTGTGATGCATCGGACATGATCCTAATGAAGAGGGCATGAGCAGGGCTGCCGGGGTGTTGGTCTCAGAGCTTCAGGATGTCCCGGTAAAGCTCGTCCAGTTTCTTGCCCTGGGTGTCCCAGTTGTAGTGTTCGAGCACGGCGCGTCGGCCATTTCGGCCCATTTCGGCTGCGCGCTCAGGATGCGTCTGCAGATAGGTGATGGCTTGGGCAATAGCCTTGGGGTCCATCGGATCGACACAGACGCCGGCATCGTGCTGCTCGACGTAGGGCTTCCAGCCAGGGATATCGGAGACGATCGACGGGATGCCTGCCGCCATGTACTCGAACATCTTGATCGGCAGGGCGATGACGTGGTTGGGGGTGGGATGCAGGGTGCACAACCCCGCAAAGCTGCGCTCCAGCGCTTGGCTGATGCCATCCCGGTCCACCCAGCCGAGTTCTTCCACGCGATTCCATCCTGGCAGCGAAGCGGCGTGCTCACGTTCGGCCTTGGTCTTGAACTTGCCTGCCAGAATCAGTTTCACGTCGGCCAGTTCCACGGCTTCCACCGCTTCGTTGATACCCCGGATGCGGGAGACGCCGCCGATGTAGGCAACGTGGGTGGCTGCCCGCCCCGCTTCGTGCGTCGGCTGTCCGGTCTCGTCGTCGGCCGCAGGCAGCTCGCTCAGCAGCGGGTAGTTGTAGAGCACGACGATGCGTCGCGCCACATCATCGAAAAAGGGATTCTGCAGCGGGGTCACGGTGACGACCGCATCGAGGAAGCGGGCGCCGATACGTTCGACCATGCGGGCTGCCCGGGAGACCAGTGGACGCAATGCGGCGGGAATCCAGGCTTTGGTCAGAATCTGATTGGCCAGGTCCTCGTGCACGTCCATGACGACACGGTAGCCGAACAGTCTCAGCAGCAGGCCGAGCGGAATCAGCTCGGGGTCGTGCGTATGGAAAATGCGGGCATCGACCTGACGGCAGAGTCGCCAGGCGGCGTACATCTTGTGTGTCATCCGACTGAGCCGGCCGGCACCGGGCCTGTCCTGAAGCGGGTGGATGGTGATACCCAGCGAGGCGGCCTCGGCTACTTCCTCGGGGGTGGCGGCAATGACGGCATGGGCGTCGTAGCCCGCAGCAGCCAGCGAGGCCAGCTCTTTCCGGATGATGCGGATTTCAACGCCTCTGTGTACAGTGGAAACGTGGCAGACGCGGGGGAGGGACATGGGGAGGACTCCGGAATCAGGTGAGGGGAGGGCGCCGCGTGGGCTCGTGGCGCGCTCGGATCGATGCACGCCAGCTCAGCGATGGGGTCTGCCGTAGCGTGCCTGTGCCAGTGTGGTCGAAGCGAAGCCCAGACAGAAGAACAGTACGCCATTGGTGATGTTCCGGGCCAGAATCCAGGAAAGCGCCGCAAAGACCAGCACCGGAATGGCCTCCTTGGCCAGGCGCGGCCAGCGCTCCCAGGCTTGTACCAGGGCAAGCAGCAGGAGCGCCCAGACGGCGAGAAACAACAGGAACGGCACGATGCCGGTCTGTGCCCAGATATCGAGCGCGTTGTGCATGTAGGCGCCCGCCATCTTCAGGTCGCTGAGCTGAAAGGCCCATTCACCGGTAAAGGGTTTGTCGCCCAGTACGGCCAGGCCGTAATCCATCACTTCCTGACGGGAATCCCAGGAATTGTCCGAGCTGCCGGGGGTGAAGAAGGCCTCGAATCGCGTGCCCTCGAAGAGCTGGGCGAACATGCCTGTCTGCTGCGACAGCACGGTGAACAGTGCGAGGCTGACCAGGATCAGCCGGTTTCGATGACTGGCGAACAGCAGGAGTGCGACAAAGAGGGCGACAGCCCCAAAGAATGCCGCACTGCGCGAGGGAATCAGAAACATGATGCCCAGCGACACGCCGACGAAGATCCATTGCCACAGCGGCTGGCGGATGCGGGTGGCCAGGATGGCGCTGCAGATGGCAAAGGTGTCGCCCATCAGCTGGTAGTTGAGCCGGATGCCGGTCTCGATGCTGGCCTCGTACAGGCTTTGCATGTTCAGTGCCTGCGCATTCAGCAGCGCATAGCCGAGAATGGTGCCCCAGGTCGCCCATAGTGCCTTGTAGGCGCGATGGCTTCGCGCCGCGGCACCCACCAGATACAGGGCGATGGCGAGCAGCATCAGCAGAATCGTCTGCAGAATGATGCCCTCGCGCTCGCTGCTTTTCAGTCCCCAGGCCATGTAGCTGATCCAGCCGAATACCGGATAGCTGAGGCAGAGCGTGACGACACAGGCGGTGACGCGGGGAAGGGTGATGGTGCTATGTCGTGCCGACAGGGCTGCCAGCCAGAGCAGAACCGTGGCCAGGCTCGTCCAGGCAAGGCTGGGCAGAATCGTGAGACCGTGCCTCCAGAGGATGGGCAGCATACCCATGTAGAAAACCACGGCTGCACTGACGAGCCAGACCGTCAGCTGCGAGGGGGCATAGGCCCGGTGGCCGTAGCCGAGGTTGTCGAGCAGGCTGATCCGGCCCTGTGGATCGTGTGGCAAGAAGGATGTTGCCATATCGGGTCGCTGGTGTGTGCGTCAGGGAGAGGCGGCAGGATGGCGGCCGGTGCGCTGACACGGGGTGGAGTCGATCGCGATGTCGATCAGTTCCGCCGCCGTGTGGTCAACGGGTATATCACATCGAGGGTGTCCCGGCAGGGCCGGAACGGACATGGCGACCTGCTCGATGAGCCGGGTCGCCATGTGTCGGTGCATGAGCAGCAGGGCATGTACCCTATCGGGGCCGGGTAGCTCAGCGTGTGCTGTCGACGGCCGCGACCAGATGGTCGATGATTCTCGCCTGCAGCTCGGCCTCGATATCCGGGTACATCGGCAGGCTCAGTACTTCGGCGGCAGCGGCCTCTGCCAGCGGCAGGCTGGGCGCCTCGGGCATCAGTTCCTGATAGATGGGTTGCTGGTGCAGACAGACCGGGTAGTGTACGGCGGTCGGAATGCCATTGGCCTTGAGTTTCTCGATGACGGCGGCACGGTTCGGCACCCGGACGGTGTACTGTGCGTAGACGCTGGTGTTGCCCGGCAACAGCGGCGCGGTGCGGATCTGCGGGTGTGCGGCGGCTTCGATCAGCGCGGTGTAGCGGGCGCCGGCCTCGCCCCGTTGCTCGACTTCCTGCGGGAAGACCTCCAGCTTGGCCAGCAGGATGGCAGCCTGCAGGGTGTCGAGGCGGCCGTTCAGGCCGATCGATGTGTGGACATAGCGCTTGGACTGGCCGTGGACACGGATCTGCGCCATTTTGGTGGCCAGTGCGTCGTCATCGGTGAAGCAGGCGCCGCCGTCACCGTAGCAGCCCAGCGGCTTGCTGGGAAAGAAGCTGGTGCAGGCGATGGTGCTGAGCGAGCCGGAGCGGCGGCCGTTGCGGGTCGCGCCGAAGCTCTGGGCGGCATCCTCGATCACCGGCAGCTTGTGGCGGGCTGCGATGTCGTTGATGGCTTCCATGTCCGAACACTGACCGTACAGGCTGACCGGGATGATGGCCCGGGTACGGGGGGTAATGGCGGCTTCGATC
>JBHADS010000285.1:0-8006 GCA_041855185.1 Lautropia sp.
CTCCCCGTTCAACTGCTTCCTGCTGCTGCTGGGCGTGGAGACGCTGTCCCTGCGTCTGGAGCGCCATGCCTACAACACGAAGCGCGTCGTGGAATTCCTAAGCAGCCATCCGCAGGTAGCCAAGGTGAATCACCCCAGCCTGCCGGAGCATCCGGACCATGCGCTGTATGAACGCTATTTCCCGAATGGCGGCGCGTCGATCTTCACCATCGAGATCAAGGGCGGACGCATCTACGCACACAGCGCACTCAACGACACGCTCGATGCCAACGGGCCGATCACCATCTCGGGCGGTCTCATGGTCGCCACCTCGGCCGCACCGCATCCGGAAAGTGCCTTCGATGCCGACACCAGCCAACCCGACACCTTCAAGGTTCTGGGCGGCACCTTCGTGGGCCTCGGCTACCACAACAACTCGCCCTCGCTGACCGGCTCCACGCAGAACAGCGTCGCCGTCACCAACGGCCGCAACCTTGCCGTGCCGGCGGGGCTGTGGACGCTGCGCGATGCCTCCGGCAAAGCCGTCTTTGCCTATGACATCCCCTTCGCCGCCAGCTACTTCACCGTCAGCTCGCCGCTGATCGCCGACGGCGGCAGCTACACCGTGGTCACGGGTGGCACGCTCGGCCCGGTCGGCGAAGACTTTCATGGCATGGCTATCGAGCCGAGCACCCATACCGGCGGCACGGCAGGCACCACCTTCACCGTCACGCAGCGTCTGACCAGTCTGGGGGTGCCCTTCCAGTGGCCGGCCGGCGGTCCCGATGCCCCGGTACCGACCGAACCCCAGGGTCCGCCCCCGGCACTCACCCCGGTGATCGAGGGTCCGGTGGTCGAAACCTTCGGCGATACCTGAGCACTGCGTCCTTTCCAGGCAGTCGTCCATCGATTCCCACCGGGACGGTACCCGGTACCATCGATCGGCCGACGCCACCGGCCCCGAGGGCTTCAGGCGTTCCACTCAAGGTCGGCCAACCGGAACAGGAGCAAGCGGGATCAGACATCGCCACGCCGGCGAAGCCAACCGTAAACCAGCAGCGTCAGCAGGCCGCTGGCTGCAATCGCCAGCGCGCTGGAATGGAAGATGTCACCCATGCCCACCAGCGGCGAGATGATGGCCCCGAAGAAGAAAGGCATGAATCCGAGCAGGGCCGAGGCACTGCCGGCATTCCTGCGTTCGGCTTCCATCGCCAGCGATGAAATGGCCGGCAGCATCAGACCGGTGGCCAGCAGCAGCAGAAAGAAACCCGCCTCCACCAGCCAGACATCGATCCGCAGCCACAGCGCAAAAGCCGTATAGATCCCCACCAGAAAGACTCCGGCGGAACTGATCGTCAATGCGCGTCGCTTGGACAGGCGTCCGCCCAGATTGGCCCCCAGCACCAGCGCCGCGCCATTGGCAGCAAAGCACAGGCTGAATCCCAGCGCGCTGAGACCGTAGCCCTGCTGCAGAATGAACGGAGAGGCCGCGATATAGGCGAACATGCCAGTGAAGGCGAAGGACTGCATCAGCACGAACAGCATGAACGCCCGATTGCGGACGATCGCGCCATAGACCGTGAACGAGGCGAGGACGCCGCTCTGCAGGCGGCGCTGCGGCGGCAACGATTCGTGAAAACGCAGACTGGCCAACAGCAGCAGCACCCCCAGCAACACCAGAAAGAGGAAGATGCCCCGCCAATCGGTATATTCGAGCATCAGGCTGCCCAGCACCGGCGAGACGATCGGCGCCATGCCGTTGACCGTCATCAGCATCCCGAAAAACCGGGTCATCTCATCGCCGCGATATAAATCTGCCGCCACTGCCCGCGAGATCACCACACTGCCGGCGGCTGACAGCCCCTGCAGAATGCGCAGCGCGATGAACAGCTCGACATTGGGCGCAAACACGATCAGCACGGTACTGACGGTGTAGACCACCAGCGAAAGCAGCAGCGGCTTGCGCCGACCGAAACGGTCACTGACCGGCCCCAGCAGCAACTGCCCGACCGCCAGCCCGACCATCGCCGTGCTCAGACTGAGCTGCACCATCGAGGCCGAGGTCTGAAAGAAATCCGCCAACTGCGGCAGTGCCGGCAGATACAGATCGATGACGAAGGGGCCGAAAGCCGACAATGTTCCCAACAGCAGCACCAGAAACAGTTTGTCGTTCTGTTGCACACGATCGCCGTGCGCGTGGTTCATGACGGGCTCCATTGCTTCAACGCGCCTCTGTTTCTGGTTTTTCGTTCCCGCTGCGCCGATCCCCTTCCACGGAAGGAAAGAGCGTCGCCTCGGGTTTTCTCCTCAACAGCCGATCGAGCCGCTGGGCACGGATGCCATAGAAGGACTTGAGCGCATCGACTTCCGCATGAACCTCCGCGGCCGGGCGGGGACGCGCGGCGCGGGTCGCCAGGATCATCTTGTTCTTGCTGGTGTGTTCCAGCGCGATGAACTCGAACACCCGGGTCTCGTAGCCCTCGGCTTCCAGCAGCAGCGCTCGCAGCCCGTCGGTCAGCATCTCCGCCTCCTGGCCCTTGTGAATGCCATGACGCAGAATCGGCTGCAGCGGATGCGGGCTCAGCAGCTGCGGCCGCAGTTCCCGATGACAGCAGGGCGAGCAGACCAGCATCGAGGCCCGCTGCCTGACCCCCTGATGCAGCGCATCGTCGGTGGCCGTATCACAGGCATGCAGCGCAATCATCCAGTCGGTTCCGCTCGCCTCGGCGGCAGCGATGTCGCCCTGCTCGAAACGCAGTCCTTCCATGCCCAGCTTGCGCGCAATGCGGTTGCACAGTGCCACCAGATCGGAACGGCGCTCGACCCCTACCGTCTCGACCCGCAGACCGAGGCTGTGCGTCAGATAATCGTGCAGCGCGAAGGTCAGATAGCCCTTGCCGGCCCCGAAGTCCCGAATCCGGATCGGCGGCTGATCCTTGCCCCCCAAGCGCTCGCTGTCCGGGCTGTTGCGCCATGCCGAAACCAGAATCTCGACGAATTTGTTGATCTGCCGCCATTTGCGCGCCATCGCCGGCACCAGCTTGCCGGAAGGCTGCACGATGCCCAGATCGCGCAGAAAGGGTCGATCCATCCGGATCAGATGCTGCCGGTCGCGGTTGTGATCCTCGACATGGGCCCAGTCGTCATCGGCAAGCGCTCCCCCGCGCTGCTCACTGGCGCTCAGCGTCCCCTGCTTCCCCGCCCGGGCACTGCCAGCGATGGGACGCAGACCGGAACCCGCTCCAGCGGCAGTGGCATTGACGCGGACACCGGCACTTTCCCGGGCAGCGACACCCCCCGCCACATCAGGACCCGCACCGGCCACGAGCGCTTCCGCCTCCTGATCGGCAGCGGTATCCCTACCCATACCGGCCCCTGCGACTTCCGCAGCCGATGCAGATGCAGATGCGGACGCAGCATTTCCATCTCCGGGGCTGGATGTGGTCTCCGACCGGATTCTTCGTGAACGAATCAAAGGTCGGCCGCGCTTGCTGAATCCCAGCTCGATCACCTGCTCGGTGGTTTCGAGCAGCGCACTGCCCATGCACGATCCCAGCAGCCGATCGACCTGGGCGATGGTCTCGTCCCCGTCCAGACAATCTGTGCGATCGCGGGTGTCGTATTGCCAGGTCAGACCCAGCCTGACCCCATCGCGCACCCGCACCGGCTTGATCCGCAGGCGTTGCAGCACCGGCCCTTCATCGACGAAACCTTCGGCCAGCATCCGCACCAGCGGCCTGGACAGCACCAGCCGTTGCAGCCGGCGCCCGGCAAGGGCAGCAGACAGCTACGCCATGAAGCGGGCGCGCGCATCATTCTGCAAATCAGTATTCATGCTTCGATCTTCATCCCCAATCGGCTGGCGCGTGGCAGGCGCATCACCGGGCCTTCGATGCCCGGTTGCCACGGCGATTCCGGGCAGCCCGCACCACGATGCCGAACCGTTCCCACCATCCATGAAACGACGCGAGGGGGATTCGGTGCATCCCTGCACCTCCTCCCCCTCGCACCCGGATGCCTCGCCGGGCGTTGCAAGCAGCCCGTCATCGGCATCCTGTACATTCTGGCTCGACACCTGCCGACGTTCAAGCCTGGTTCTTGGCAGCCTCCGCCGGCTTGGTCCCCCAGATGTCTTCCTCGACCTGCCCCTTCAGTTCAGGATACTGAGCCAGATCGAAACAGGGGTCTCCCTTCTTGCGCTGCTCGAAATAGTCCTTGGTGAGTTTGACGACCAGACCGGAGAGCAGCACGATCGCCACCAGGTTGATGCTGGCCATCACACCCATCGTCGCGTCCGCCGTATCGAAGACCGTACCGATCTTTTCATAGGCGCCCCAGACGACGAAGATCAGCACCGCCGAACGCAACAGAACCAGACTCGTCCGGGTATCGATCTTCATGTAGGTCAGTGCGCCCTCGGCATAGGAGTAGTTGCCGATGATCGAGGTGAAGGCAAAGAAGAACACCGCGATCGCCACGAAATCCTTGCCATAGGCACCGATGTGATAGGCCATCGCATGCTGGGTCAGCACCGAACCGGTGATGCCCGATCCCGGCTGCAGCGCATCCGACAGCAGGATCATCACGCCGGTGGCGCTGCAGATCAGCAGCGTGTCGATGAAGACCCCGAGCGACTGCACGAAGCCCTGCGAGGACGGATGGTGCGGGCTGGGAATGGCAACCGCCGCAATGTTCGGCGCCGAACCCATGCCGGCCTCGTTCGAGAACAGACCGCGCTTGACGCCATTCAGCATCGCCGCCGTCATGCCACCGACGACGCCACCGACAGCCGGCTCCAGACCGAAGGCGCTGCGCAGGATCATCGCCATTGCCTCGGGCACGCGATCGATGTTGGCGATCAGAATCCACAGCGCAACCCCCAGATAGGCCAGCGCCATGAAAGGCACCACCACTTCCGCCACCTTTGCGATCTGGCGAACCCCGCCGAAGATCACGGCGCCCGACAGCACGGCCAGGAACAGACCGACCGAGACCTTGTCGAAGCCGAAGGACTCATTCAGCGATTCGGCAATGGCATTGGCCTGCACCGCGTTGAACACCAGCCCGAACACCACCAGCAGACAGATGGCGAAAGCCATCCCCGCCCGTGGCGCATTCAGCCCCTTGGCGATGTAGAAGGCCGGACCTCCCCGGTACATGCCATTGCTGTCGTTGACCTTGTAGAGCTGCGCGAGCGAGCTTTCGGCATAGGCCGTTGCCATGCCCAGAAAAGCCACGACCCACATCCAGAACAGCGCGCCCGGGCCACCCGCATACAGCGCCACCGCCACGCCGGCGATGTTGCCGGTGCCGACCCTTGACGCCAGACTGGTCATCAGCGCCTGCATCGGCGTGATCCCGTGACTGTCTTTCTCGGGCGGACGGGTGACGGTCCGGATCAGTTCACCGAAACGGAACAACTGAAAGAAGCGCAGACGAACCGAGAACATGATCCCGACGGCCAACAAGCCATAGATCAGCACGTAGCCCCACAGCACCTCATTCACGAAGGCAATGGTGTTCTCGAACCCACTGTATAACCATTGCAACAAACCGCCTGCTTCACCCATAGAGCTGTCCTCGACAAGCGCCGCATCCCTACGGCGCGTTAGATGGAATGTGATCTGCACCGTCGGGGCCGGAGCCTCTGTTCGTCCGATCAAGCCAATCCGGCCTGCTCACCAGGGATGTGTCACCGCTAAGGGGTCCGCCGCAACAACGGACGGAATCAATGGACGGTTCTCGGGCTGCGACATGCCGTCGGCGCCCGTACCAAGCGTGATCGTGAGGAGGGTGCAATGGCAGGATGATAACGATCATTCGTTCCCGCCACGGCCAATAGGCCGGTCGAGCCCTGTCAAAAACCGGATTTCGGGCTTGAAATCAGGGTTATCCCCCCCATATCAGGGACTGAATCTTCACCGGCCCGGCCCGCCGCACACCCTGTGGGCCGAGGGCCATCCTCCACATCCTCAGAACGGTACTTCACTGATGCGTCTGCTGCTTGCAATCTTCCTGCCCCCGGTGGTCTTCTTCACCATCGGTCGCCCCTTTGCCGGCATTCTCTGCCTGATCCTGCAGATCACGCTGATCGGCTGGATTCCGGCCGCCATCTGGGCCGCCTACGCGCTCAGCCAGTACAAGACCGACAAGAAGATCGAGAAGGCGCTCGGCGAACGCTCGATCTGAAGGCGGCACGCACGCCGAAGCCGGCAGCCTGAGGGCTCCGGCTGCGCGCCGGCCATGCCCAAGGGTCGATACAGCGGCTCATGGGCCAGCAAGCGGACGCGGAGGATCAATAGCGGCCGCTTGGCTGGCCGAGATCATCTACCGCTCACGCTCCTGCCCGCTTGCTCAGCCGTCCGATCGGCGCTCTGCCGTTTTCCAGCCCAGCCGCTCCGGAAAACTGTAGGCCACCATCCGGCGCCCTCTGACCATGCCGGCCAGCGCCACCCCGTGCGTCCGCGCGGTCTCGATCGCCATCGAGGTGGGGGCCGATACCGCCAGCAGCGCGCCCACCTGGGCCATTGCCGTCTTCTGTACCATCTCGAAGCTGGCACGGCTGGTGATGGCGATGAAGCCCTGCGCCCGGTCGATCCTGGCACGGGTCATCGCCCCGATCAGCTTGTCGAGCGCATTGTGACGGCCGACATCCTCGCGCAGCAGCAGCACCTCACCGGCCGGATCGCACCAGGCGGCGGCATGGGTGGAACCCGTCAGTTTCTGCAGGGACTGGGCAGCCTTCAGATTGCGCTCGGCGCACAGCAGCGCCTCGGCCTGCAGGCGAATGGGATGCACGGAAGGCAGGGTCCGGCAGACCTGAGCCAGGCTGTCGGTGCCACACAGGCCGCAGCCGGTCCGGCCGGCCAGGGTGCGACGGCGTTCCCGCAGCCGCCAGGCACAGGCCGACGATACCTCGAGCTGGACCTCCAGCCCATCGGCCACCGGGAGCACTTCGACCCCATAGAGTTCATCGGGGGACTGGAGCAGCCCCTCCGTCAGACCGAAACCCAGCGCGAAATCTTCCAGATCGGTGGGTGTGGCCATCATCACGGCATGAGAGATGCCGTTGAAAATCAAAGCAATCGGAACCTCGCTGGCGATGGCGTCATCGACAGGCTGTTCCACCCCGTCCAACCAGACGCTGACCTGAAACCGCTCAGCGCCCGAATGGGGTTCCAGGGCAGCCTGCGCATCATCCTGCGCCGCTGCCCGGTCGACCGGCAATGTCATCAACCGCCGACGACGAATTTCCCTTTCATCACGCTCCAGTGACCCGGGAAGGAGCAGAAGAAGGTGTAGTCCTCACCGGCTTTCAGCTTGTCGCCGGGGATCTTGACCGAGGTGCTCTCGCCACCGCCGATCACCTTGGTGACGGCCAGCACACGGGCGTCATCCTTCGGTACGTAGTTGTCGGCCAGCGTCATCTTGCCGCCTGCCTTGGCCACGTCCTTGTAGTCGGCCGTCTTGGTGATCACCACATTGTGGCCCATGGCCGAAGCCGGCAGCTTGCCAACGTGCTTCAGCGTCAGGTTGATCTCGCTGCAGCCGCCATCGACCTTCACTTCCTTGACGTTGAAGGCCATCGCGTCGTTGCCCTCGATCGTCACGTCGCAGGTCTGGGCCGACACCACACCCGAGGCCAGCATCATTGCACCGCCAACCAGCAAAGCTTTCACCTTCATGAATCTCTCTCCTTCACATTTTTGAAGCAAATGGAACTATAGCCCAGTTTACCCGATGAGCCGGCCGATAAAACTTGACTTCGCTCATTTTTTCGGCGTGTACCGGCCCCGGCAGACGATCGCCATCGAAAGGACGCTGCTCAGCCCATGCTGACGGCGGAATCCGGCAGCAGCCAATGACGTACCGGCTGCACCATCTGAGCCTCATCGCCCAACCAGATCTGCCCGTCCTGCACGATGCACTGCAGGTTGGCGCCTCGTTGCGCCAGGGCCGCCAGCGCCCGACTGTCCTCGGCCTCGAACTGCCAGACCCACAGGTTGTCGAGTCGTGCCAGGCTCTCA